>NZ_JANCLV010000006.1:0-268666 GCF_024294965.1 Pseudarthrobacter humi | reverse complement strand
TGCTCGAGCAAAAGCCCCGCACCGACTTCCCGTGTGCCGGCGGCACGGCGCCGCCATACCGCGGACAATACCCGGCACTCGACGACCCACTGACACTCGACATCGACGAAAGCACAAACGGCAAAGAACAACCGGTGGTCTATGAGTGGGGTTTGCCCTCAAGCGATATCAGCGTCACTGGAAACGATGGACCCGCCTACGGCAGTCTGAGAAGAGGATGCCAGGAGGGGCAGGACTTTGTCTTCTCGGAGGCCCGTTTCGGCTTTCGAAGCCCCCGGAATGTAGTCCTCTTTGCTGCCGGTATAAGAATTTGTTTCGGTGACATTGCCGGCGGGCAGCAATACTTCGAGCACGCACGGGATGCCTACGGCCTTGACGGACTTGCCCCCGAAGGCGTCGCTGAATGCGACCTGTACAAATCCGTGAGGAGCGTGCTCGAGCAAAAGCCCCGCACCGACTTCCCGTGTGCCGGCGGCACGGCGCCGCCATACCGCGGACAATACCCGGCACTCGACGACCCACTGACACTCGACATCGACGAAAGCACAAACGGCACTGGCCCAGCGCCGGGCGGTGAAACGACGCCTCTGAGCCTTCCTGTGCCTTCGGGCAGTCCTGTTGCCGTGGCTGCTTCCCCCTCGACGCCCTGATCATGAGCAGGCCGTCCAGGCAACGCCGTCCCTCAACTTATCAACAGAGTGGCGCAACCAGTCTCCACTTGCCCGCCCGCACGAACTCGTCGGATTCCCCGCCGGGAGGGGAGAAAACAGCTCGTGAGGAGCGCGGTGATATTCTACGCCGCATAGCGGCCGGGCTCGGCAACGTCGGCGTACTGAGCGCGCTGTTGGTGTATTTCGGTTGGGTCCGCAGTGAAGTGCAAGCCAAGAGTCTGGGGATCGATGAGAGCATACTCGGCATGACAACTGTGGAGTACATGCTCCGCAGCGTTCGGCCGGTTTTGATATTGCTCATCGTAGTTGCCCTCGCAGGGATATTGTGGGCGATGGCCGACCACTGGCTTGAGATGCGAGTGATAAGCAAAGGACCGCACGATTCCGTATTCAATTGGACTGCCCGACTCCTGCCGGCAACCATTGTGCTGTTTCCGTTGGGCATCTGGTCGATAAGGTCGATTTGGCCAGCTTTCGCCTTCGTCTCGTTTCCTCTAGCTTTGGCGGTAGGCCTGCTCCTTCTCCTGTACTCATTTCATCTCAGGAGCGCCCTGCCGGGACATGTTCCAATGTCCGAATCACGTACTCACCTATTGCGCCTATGCGCGGGAACACTCGTATGCGTCGCCCTGTTTTCGACTGCTGCTAATTATGCAACCGTAGAAGGAACTGAATTGGCACGGACTTTTGAGAGCCAATTACCCACACTCCCGAGGGTAGTGGTTTATAGCACTCGTTCCTTGAATATCGTGGCGCCCGGAGTCGAATCACGACAACTCACGGAGACATCCGACTTTGGATTTGAATACAGCGGGCTTCGTTTACTGGAACGGACCGGTGGCCGATACTTCCTCGTGTCGGATAAATGGACCCCTAAGTACGGAGTTGTTGTCGTCCTGAAGGACGATGAACAGGGAGTTCGTTTCGATTTCATTCGAGATGTCCGATAGCCAACGTTCCCGCGACGAAGTACTCGTAAACTGAGTGCATTCAACGTCTGGAATAAGCAATCGTCAAAGAGGGCATCTCTGTGTTCACGCCGACATCCGCGCCGTGTGCAGGGGCAACCCTGCCGGTCGTTTGCCCGGAGCTTGTGATCGGTGTCGGTCCGCTTCGCGGCAGCAGCACGCGATACACGGGGCGGTTTTTTGTGCATCAGGCCGAAAATGAAGTCAAGACCCTTGATGTGGTCGGATCGGGCGCTGTCTCGGAAGGAGCCAGCCCAGCTCTCCACCGAAGTGGCAACCTCTGTACCAAGCCCTAGCCTCTGTGGCGCTGTCACGGCAACCCGAAGCCCGACGGCGGAACCCGGTAGCTGAGAAACCTCAAATTAGGTTTAGGTCACCAGGTCGACAGGGAAAAGTAGCTATGCGCCGCGATATGGCCCGGGCGTCGCCGGGTCAGGGGCAATTGCATCGACGCCGTCGGCTGAGACGAGTAGATCGTCCGATGTTGCCAGATCTGTGGGATGAGGGTCCACACCAGAGGGGGATGGCGGCCGCAGGATGTCTTCACACATAATGTCCACACGCTGCCAAAATCTCGAATCCATCCAGTAGCCGGTGTGGCTGAGGATGCTCGGTGTCCTTTGGCCGAAGACATACTTGTCTGTCGGTGGATCGACGAGGTCCACCTCGATGTCCTTTGGTAGGTTGGGTGCCCAGCCCCTGGCCCGTATCGGCCCGCCGATATAGTCTGTCGAGTAGTGCACGTTGCGCCACATTATGTCACCCATCCCGACGCCACCCCGGGCAAGGCTTTGCATGAGTCCATCGCTGAACAGCGCCGGAAACGCCCACCGGTACAGTTTCCCGAGCGGGCAGCCGAAAGTGACGAGCCCGATGCTCTTATCCCTTTCCTCCCGCCGGGCCGCCTGCCGGACCAGCACCGCTGCGGCCACCACGCTCCCCTGAGAGTGCGCTGTCAGTACCACCCTGCCATCGTTGTCATGCAACCACCAGATCCGCCGCGTCAGTTCCGGCACGGCCCGCTCAGCATACGAGGGTGGAGCGAACGGGTGGAAGGAGCGCGGAAAGAAGGTGCCGACGTCGAAAGGAGACATCAGGATCTTTCTCGCCCTCTCATCGCGGAACGCCACCCTGGCCGCCAAAACATAGATGGCCGGCAGCCACGCCCCTATGGTTGCCCCGGATTCGACCCAGGACATCTGCATTTCCTGCAGCATCCAACCTTGTGTGAGAACGAAAGCCACTACTGCGGCCACTCCTCCAGCGGCAATCACGATAGCGAACCAGGCAACGACCTGATGGGCGTGCTGGCCGATCTGGCGCATCAGAGCAACTCTGCGTACCCACCGGCTCGGCCGGACCGCGCGGGAGGCAAACGCCAACGGCCCGCGCCCCGGGCTGGCGGGTGAATCTTCAAACGCTGAATAAATCCAGGCATCGCGCTTGTCAGACCCGGGCGCGGCCAGGGACGACACCCTCCCCAAATCCCGGCTCACTGCGTATGCAGCTGCCAGATCCTGCCTGACCAGCAGGGCGTTCTTCTTCGAGGAAACGCGTAACCAGACACTGAGGGCAACAGCGAACGCAAAAAGCAACGCGATGAATGACCACGCCAGAGTCCCGGCGACCAGCATCACCACCTTGGGCACCCAGAGTACGGAAACTTCCCCGAAACCCTCCGGCGCCACGGCACGCTGGCCGGGCGTTCCGATACTGAGGGTCTCATACTCGACGCGTCCTAGTGCCTTTGCTGCCAGCACCATCACAGACAGAAGCACAGCATTACCAAGGATCAGGGCAACGATGTGCAACACCACCGGCGCCGCCCAAGGAAACACGGGAATGCTCCCCCTTACGCTGTGCCGCAGGCGCCTGATCCGGCCCGGGCCAGGTGGTTCCTGTTGCATGGCGCGTTTCCACCTGGACCCCCATGCCCAAACCTGTTGGCAAATCAAAGGCAACAAAAGGAGGAGCGTGAGGACCCAGCCGAGTTCTGCCGCCAGCACAACGCCGGGCAGCGTGCCGAGCGGTTGGGACACGCCCCGAACGCCGGGAGGTCCCTGGCCGAGGGAGCCCGGCCACATGACTGCCGCTAAGCAGGCAACAACCAATACGCCCACGGAAGTCATGAATATCCCGCGAACCAGGCGCTCTTGCGCCTCATCCCAGGCAAGAAGGAATATCACCAGGATAATGAGGAGCAAGGCGGCGGCGCTTGCCCCCCGGGCCCCCATCACAAAACCATCAACTGGGTATCCGATGGCGCCCGCCAGCGACGACATGCACCAGCCCAGAATCCCTGCCGCCACTGAAACGCCGATAGTGACATGAAGCAGCGAGAGATGTTCATGCCACCTCTTACCGGACCAGAAGTCAGCGTTACGCAGCCCACCCTTCTGGGCGGCAGCACATAGTCGGGACGGGACAGGAATACTGTCAGTTCCAGGCTCGGCCTGGATCGGGGGCTCAATTCCTTCATAGCTCGCCCGCGAACGGGACGCCAGGAAGTAAAAGCCAGCTGCAACAGCCAGTGGTGGGATGACACCCACGGCAAGCCGGAGCCCAGGCCGATCGTAAGGAGCGACGAAGTCCAACCAGGACGTTCCCCATAGCCGCTCGCGGCAAGCGTGCTGGCCAAAACACTGGTAGACCAATGTGTCCAGGCTCAGCATCGTGACCATGAGTGCCGTGCTAAGCGTCAGCGCGAGCGCCGCGACCCTGGCAAACCACCGGAAGGTACTTGTCGTCGGGGCCTCGTCCTCCTCGAGCTTTCCGTTCATGATTCGGCGCCGGGCCGTCCAGCCAGCCATATTGGCCAGCATTGACGGCGTTAGTAATAGCCAAAATACTCGGAGCGGTGAGTGCGAAGTCAGGCCGCCCCAGGAATACGCCTCCCGATGCCGCCCTGCGGCGTCAGCCGTTCGGTAAAAACCGGCGATCCGGTCTCCGGATACCCTCACAGGACGTGGGTCGCCGAGCATATCCTCTGGTCCCGTGCCACCAACACCGTGAACCCGAATCTCGGTGAGGCCGTCGACGTCGACAGGATCGGGAACCAGACCGCCTGACCTTCGTTGCCTGATCACTATGCCTCCTAAGTGCCCCAAGGTTGCCCTCAAAGCCGTTACTGCAGCGTTACGGGACAAGCGCAGACCCCGTAACGCAGCAATAACGTGCCAATCATGCTCTCGTAACACGGGGATAACGCGGCCCGGACTACCGTGGCCGCACTCAACACCCACGCCGGCCGCCCTGCTCGGGGCGCGGCGTCACTGATAAGGACAACGGAAGGCCAGGACAATGGCGGTGCAAGCAATGGGGCCCAGCTACGCTGGTGGAACCCAACCTGTAGTCAAGGGCGGGTATGCGGTGCTGTACCTCCCCGACGTCAATAACCGGGAACTTATCGCCCAAGGCGAAGCTCCCGTCTTTTACTACATCCCCAATATTGTCCGGATGGCCCGAAAGAATGGACCCGATTCAGGGGACTATCTGTTTAATCTGATCCGGTTTGCCGGCACAGGTGGTGAAGGAGTAATTGGAGGCGGCGGCGACGTTGCTGGCGGTGTTGTCACTTTTTCCGTCACGGGCGCGATTCCGGAAGCGGTCAGGGCGCAGTCCGAAAGTGAAATCACGGGCCGGTTCAAGGACAGCGACGACGTATTCTGGGGTATCAAGAACAGCCGCAAGCCGCCAATGTTCCGCCCCGCCATCATCACATCGAGCACGACGTCCGTATCGAACGTGGCGCCCACGACCCGCGGGTTCCCGGTCCTGGCCAGTGCAACCCGTGGCGGCAAGACGATCAATGAATACCAGTACTTCGGCATGCCTGGGAGCCGCAGCGGGGCCCGTCCCATGCCGGGCGAAGCCCGCGACGGCGAAACGCCTGCGCCCGGGCCGGTCACCCAGCCCGAGGGAGCCCCACCGGTTCTCACCAATGGTTCAGGCAACAACCTGGACCCGTTCTACTGGCAGATGTACGGCGAGGGCAACGGCTCCATCGATCCCACCGGCACCCACGCCTTTTCCGGGCTCGTCGGCAAGTACCCCGCTGCCATTTTGTGGGAGGCGTTCCACGGCACCGCCTCGCCCATGGTTGTGGTCCAGAACTACAAGCTCAAGGTGTGGTCCCCGGTCTGCACCCTCTCCATCAGGGGCAACTGGGACAAGGTCTTCAGCCATTTCTCCGCGGCCGCATCCGGCCGGTATCTCTGGGCCTCGGTGGACCTCAAAGCCGAGTTCAACAACATGCGGACCAACGGCACCATTGAAGTGGACCTCAAGGTGGACACCACCCTGCCCGGCGCCGAGGCCATCGCCAAGCGCCTGGATGAGAAAAGCAACCTGGTTTACGAGAAATTCATGGAGGCGGCCAAGAAAGTAATCTTTGACCCGCCGCAACCCCAGGTAGAGGCTGCCCAGGCCTCCTCCTCAGGCGGCAGCTTCTTTAGCCCTTGGGGGGCCGGCGTCGCGCTGAAATACCGCCGCGACACCACAAACCTCAATCTCAGCTACACCGAAACCCAACAGTTCGCCTATCTGCAGGACCACACAATTTCCAGCTCACTGGCTGGCATGTATGACGAAATGAAGGCCGATCCGGAGGCAGAGCGCAAATACTTCCTAACGGTGTACATGGATGACTGGCCCCGCAGGCTGGCACGGATCTGCCACCCGGTCGCTTCCTGGGGTGACGGCACTGTGGCCAGGCTCGGCATCCAGGTGGGGTACCCGAACACGAAGGGCGAGATCAACTGGGAGGGGACGGCTTTCAGCGGCTCCGGCGGTGCCGACAGCAGCTGGAAGTTCCAGACGGCGCAGAAGATTGCTTCAGATGTCCAAAATGCCCCGGAGGGCTGGAAACCGGACCTTACTTTCGTCAAGCGCCAGGTCTTCCTGAATGAGCCCGACAGCGAAATCGCGAACCAGTACAAACGCGTGCAAATCGAAAAAAACATCATTGCCATCGATCCGGAACCCAACGGCACTCTTATCAACGACACCACACTGGAGGTCAGGGCTGACAGCGCCGGCCGGCTCGCCGTCGGCCCCGTCGAACTGGGCGTGGTCCTCACCGACGACACCCAGATCGTGGAAGCGGAATTTGAGCCAGTGGACCCCGACAGCGGAGAGCCGGTGGGATTTGACCCGGTCCGCTTCCGCTGGAACCGGGCCGACTACAATCAGGACCGAACCTGGACAATCTACACCGGCGACCCGGGGTTCCGGCCCTTCTACCGGTACCGCGTCTCAGTCACGGTCAAAGGCACCTTGTTCGAACCCGGCCGGGCCTGGACAGGACCGTGGACACGTTCCAGTGGCAACGGCCCGCTGCTGATCGACGTCCCCCGCCCCGATTCTCCCGGTGTAGTAACCCGCTCTGTCCCGGACGAAAGGGTCCGGTTGCTGCGCGAGCTTAATACCCGGGAACTCGAGCATAAGGAAGGCAGCGGAGACGGAGCGAAGTCGGGCAACGGGCTAGGCTCCGGCGACGGCGCCAAGTCTGGCCCGCCAGCTGACGGCACTACACCGGCGGAGTCCCCCACTTACCTCGAATACAAGCTCTGAGGAAGCCTAGGGACTCCAGGGGCAGACGATGGACATCCAACTCCGGCTGCGGAGAGACCCGGCCGGCGAACCTTTGGTTTCGGCAACATTCGTGCTGACCCATGCGCCTGCGCCGGATGAAAGGCTGGGACCGCTCGTCGACCGAGCCACGCTTGCCGTGGATCTGGAGATCACAACGGACGACGGCGGCCTCCCCGGCTCACTGGCGTCCGTCACCTTCAGTTTGCTGGACCAAGGAGATGCAACCGGGCAAAGTGCGCCGCTGGAAGTGGCCCGCCAGCGTGTTACTGGACCGTTTGGGCATGGTGCCCTGGAGGCGGCTTTGGAGGGACCGCCGTCGGCAGCGTTGCTTGAAGCGTTGGTTACCGGAAAGTCCCGCTTTCTGGTGAAAGCGGTGGCCGACACAGAAGCCAGCGGTTCGGAAGTCTTCACTATTACTGCCCAGCTTGGCGGTTTGTGGACCTATCTCGCAAACGTCGCCGATGAATCGCGACTCTTCACACGCGTTGACCTGCTGAACTACCTGGCACCGATGATGACCGAACGGATCGTGGCTGTAGGTGGCTCCCCCGGCCGAGGTTCCACCAAGGATCCGTCCGTGCTGGACGCCGTGCTGAAGGCCGCCCGGTACGTCCTGGAGCCGGTTGCATCACCTCCGAGTCAACCGGCGGACGGCGAGTCCTCCTACCGCCTGGCCGGCCAGTACCCGGGCGAGCAGAACGTCCAGATAAGGATGCAGCGCCCGTCCGCGCCGGGCGAGCCGCTGGAGATCTCCGCCAGTTTGGCCTCGCTCATTAACCCTGTCATTGCTCACGACCGCAGCAAATTCATCCACCTCGTCAGCGGCGGAGGCGGTCGTCTCGACGGCGTATTGCCCGCACGTGCCACCCGTGGGACCCGCGGGCCAGGTGGCATACTAATGCCGTTCATCGCGGGGGGCGGCCGCGTCGTTTCCGTCGCCTCGGCTCTCGGGTCGGCACGCCCGGGCGCGGCAACGGCCCTCATGCTCCAACATTCGGCTGTGACGGCACATCCCATCACTCATCACCTTGCCGACTTGGAACTCATGGCTCCCGCACCCGTCCAGCGCCCCGGGCCCGTGGCCAACAACGGTGCCGCGGGGATCTGGAAAGACCGATGGGACGCGAGCTACTGGTACGCGCCCGAGTACGCCCTGGAACTTCCGCCACCATCAGATTCGCCCGGCCAGAGCCCCTTCACCTTCGATGTGGAGCCGGCCGGGGGGCACACAGCAGACGGCTCCCCCGGCATTACAGCGACAGTTTCCGTAACACTGCATGCCCGGAAATCAGCCCCCACTCTGGCCGAATGGGAGACAGTCGGAAAGCCCATGCTCAAACCGGTTCCAAGCACCGGTCACACGGTGCAACTCGGAATTCCTTTCCGTGACGAGCGCGGGACCACCCAGACCGAGCAGATCACCGCCGACTCATTGTCTGTCCAGCCCGGCGAAGAAGGCACCCTCACAGCCACTTTCCGGCTCATGGACAACTGGGCCCGGCTGGCATATGGGGCACTCTCTGTACCTGATTTCCAGGCTCAGCCTGCCACCATCACGGTTTCGGCCAGTTTTGAAGGCTGGCGCCGGTCCAACGGACCGGCGCCGGTTATCGCTGGGCTCAATAAGATTCTGTCGCTGCAAACAATTGGTGCGGCTACCCGTGGTGCGCCGCTCCAGCTTCACGGCACTGTGCTGGCCCATGCAACCGTACTTCCGCAATGGCAACTCAACGCGGGTATCCTCGCTGAATGGCGTCGCGGCACCTACTCATGGAGCGAATTCGCCGCGGTCCGGACCCTCACAGTCTCCGTTCCATGCTCCACGTACGGGACGCTTTACAGGGAGGCGACGGACGCCGGAAAAACTGCCATTGGTTGCCGGCCTGCTCTTCAGCTCGGTCAGACGGAATACAAGACCTACCAGGAAATCACTATCACCGCGGCAGCCGGCAAGGCCAGAATCTATCGGTCGCTACGCAGCCCGGGAAGGTTTCTGGTCGTGCCGGCACGCTATTGTGTTGGCCGCTACGGACCCGATCAGGATGACCGTGCCTACCGGCCGCGGCTGCTGTTGCACAGCACCATCGACGTGGAGAATCCCACGAATATACGATGCGTACTGGCAGCATCGCTCGAACCGGACCTTCCACCTTTCGTTCGGGCCGCAATCACCGCCGAATTGAAGAACGCCGCCGCGGATCCAGTCTTGGAGTACCTCCCGGACACTGGTGTCGATCCGGACCTACGGTGGGCCGTACCGTCGGACGCGAGCGTCAGTGCGGTCCCCACGGGCGACGGATTCGACGTCGTGATTTCCACAGATATCGCCGGTTTCCTGGTCCTGAAGTCGCTGCTGGAACGTGACGGGCTGAGGGGATCCGTGGGCGCCGTACTGCCCGGAAACGTGCGGCTCAGCAGTTCCCTGGAGATTGGGCTGGCTACCGTGACCGGGCCGTTCGACGCTGGCCCAATAGAAGTTGGCCCCCTGCGCGACGGAAGGTTCGATCTGACCAACAGGACAGGCCAGCGCCTGTCCGTAAAAGGTTTGGCGTCGGGCGGGGTGCAGATCTCAACGCTGGCAAGCGTGCTCGCGCCCCAACAGTCGCTAACCGTGGATGGGCCGCAAACCGGGGACTTCGACGTTATTTTCGATCCCGACCAAACCGCCGAGAAACTGGATGAGATCCGGGCCTACATTGAGGATCTGGACCTTGGCATCACGTTTGTGGCAGTGGATGATCCAGGGGATGCCGGGCTGACCGGCTGGGAAATAGAGACCTCCCTGCTGGGGAGGGCTGATGCCGCCCCTCTGGTCCTAAGTTCGAGCGCCCGGGAAGCCGAGCGCCGTTACGTCCTGCCACTCACAGCCTTCGCCGGTGATCCACAGCTTCAGTACACGGTTACGTCCGTGGGAGTGGACGGCACACGCACCGCCGCCCCTCCAACCAACTGGCCGGTGCGTACACAGGGCGTTCTAATTCCCATTCAGCAGCCCCAATGAGCTGCCGGACGACCGCAGCGACCGCTGCATACAAGGAACCGCCGCACAGCAAGGAAGGACAAAGACAATGACAGGATACTCGCTGCACATCGGGCTGAACGGAGTAGATCCAAATGCCTACAATGGCTGGAACGGCGCCCTCAGCGGCTGTGTCAATGATGCCAATTCCATGATGCAACTCGCTTCCGCACAGGGCTTTACCCCCACACAGCTGCTCAACTCCCAGGCCACTTCGCAGGCTATCATCGGTGAAATCAGCCTGTTGGCACAGCAGGCTGTTGCCGGAGACATCTGTCTGATCACGTACTCCGGCCACGGTGGCCAAGTGGACGACAACAACGGTGACGAGATGGACACCCAGGACGAAACATGGGTAGCCTACGACCGGCAGATTGTGGACGATGAGCTTTACCAGATGTGGTCGCAATTCGCCGCAGGAGTACGCATTCTGGTCTGCGCAGACAGCTGCCACAGCGGCACGTCCGTGCGACAGATCGTTAACCAGGGCTGCCGCAAAGGATTGCTCGAACAGGCGAGGTCACTGCCCAAGGATGCAGGGCAGCAGATCAAAGTCACCGAAGGCGCACCCAAGGCCATGCCGCTGACCGTGCAAGGCCACGACAACGACAACCGCCGCGGGACCTACCAGTTTGTTCAAGCCCTCAGCGGAGCCAAGTCGGACGCCACCATACCGGCCAGCGTCATACTGATTGCCGGCTGCCAAGACTCACAGCTCTCCTACGACGGCGCAGTTAATGGCCAGTTCACCGGGGCCCTGCTTCAGGCATGGGGCAACGGCTCCTTCCAAGGCGACTACACCACATTTCACAAGGCGATCCTCAACGGCATGCCGCCGGACCAAGTCCCGAACCTGTACACCACGGGCAGTTCCAACCCGGCCTTTATGGCCCAACGCCCGTTCACTCTCCCAGCCCCCACCGGCGGCTCGGCCAACGGCAGCACGCCCACAAGCCCGTCAGGCGGAAGCTCCGGCGGTCCGGCAGCGCCAATGACGCGACCCCAGATCCGGCGCGGTTCAACAGGCGAGCACGTGACGTACCTCCAGCAGCAGCTGGCCGCCCTCGGCTACCGCCTTAGTATCGATGGCATTTTTGGCCCCGGAACGGAATCGGCTGTCCGCTCCTTCCAGCGCACCAATGGACTGACCGCAGACGGGATCGTCGGTCCCCAAACGTGGGCCGCAGTTGGCTAGCGCGATTTAGGGCACACCGTGCCAGTCAATGGGGCGGGGGCCCTAATTCGAATCACTTCGGCGATCTCGAGGGCTCGCGACACCTACGTCGGAATGGCACCAACGTTCCTCGACTGAGAACGTTGATTCTGCGCGACACACCGTCTATTTAGTGAAAATTCGGAGCCAGACCGGCTTCGCGCCTAACCCCGCCCGAAAACAGCATCTCAGCAAAGCATGGGCAATCTTGACCAATCCTTTCCTAAAAGCAATGCGACTCCTGATTCTTCTGCGCCAAGATCAACCAACCGTCACTTTTGGGTCGCACTGATTCGCGAAACCAAGGATGCACTCTTGTCGGCTGGCCGCCTCGGCTGACTCGCCATCAATGCAGCCCAGTGGGTGGCTTTGAAGGCTGAACGAGGAAGGGCGTGGACGTATTGATAAGTGACCCCTATTTGGCAGGTGCTTCGGATGAGGCTGGCGGTGGGGCGGAGATGGAGTTTTTGGGAACCCTCGTTATCCGCACTTGGGCCGAGCAGGAAACGCAGCGCGGCTTTCGTGCACGTATATCAATTAGCCAGGATCCCCGCGACGAGCCCAACATTATTGCAACTGCAGATCCGGACGAGGTGCTGGACATTGTCCGCCGCTGGCTTTCTGCCCAAACCCGGCGGGACTAGGAACGGAAGACATCGGTAACAAAAGCACGGCCTGTCTTAGTGGTCGACAAGCAATAGCAGAAGCTTGACGTTAAGTCTACGGTGGCAAATTTTATTTGCCATAAGCAACTGATAATTCTCCATAAGGGTTAGGGAGAAATTAGGGGGATCAGCTCATTGACAATGCCCAACAACATGAGGATCCTCATGTCTACACGTTCCAATAATCGCACCGAGCTGAGATCAGGTTTCGATGGGCAACGACGCCAGCGGACGAATGAAGTTGGACCTGCTCAGGTCCTGGCAAATACGTGGAGACCGTGGACCTGTGCATGTCGCAGCACGTCAACAACGCCTGATTGCCGCTTTGGCTCTGCGCGGACCTCGGCTCCGCAGTTACCTCGTTGGGATGTTGTGGCCGGAATATCCCGACGCGCGGGCGCTGGAAAGCCTGCGGGTCACTGTACACATGGTGTCCCGGCAGCTCCCGGGCCTTCTCGTCAACGACGGTCCAATGCTCTCCCTCAGCGACGACGTGGACGTTGATCTGTACCGGGTCAGGGCTGAGCTTCGAGAACTGGCTGCCGGGGCGCGACACAACGTCAGCGCACCACTGCTCAACTTACGCGACGCCGAATTGCTGCCTGGCTGGTACGAGGACTGGGTGATATTTGAACAAAACCGGCTGCTGCAGGATCGGCTGCGGGCGTTCACTGTCCTTGCGGAAACGTCCCTCGCCTGCGGCGACTACTCGACTGCGGCTGAAGCGGCGGAGGCTGCTGTAGAAATTGAGCCGCTTTACGAGAGCGCCGTGAGGCTTCTCATTCGGGCCGACCTCAATCTGGGCAACCTCGCCGCCGCCCTTCGCACTTTTGAGAGATATCAAGCAAAGCTTCAGCACGACCTAGGTTTACGCCCGTCTGAGCACATCCAGAAGCTCATAGCCAACGCTCGCGTGCATCAAATATCGGTGACACTGGAACATCTCCTTCCCGCCCCCTGACGGCGAGTCCAATTCATCCTTCGGTTACGGCGTGGGCCACTATTCAGGGCCTGGCCGTGGGGCGGCAGCATGGGTCGCACGTGACGAAAATCACTTCGTCTACGGTCACCTACCGGACACTTCAGCCGAAGGCGGCGGTGTCCAGCCTGTCCCGATGCTCACCGCCAACACCCGGTCCCGCACTGGAGTTTCAGCGGATGCACATGTGCTCTTACGACTGACCGCCGAACACCCTCCCGGTGCCGGGCATTTGTGGTCGTGGAATGGGACGTTGACGGCGACGGGCGCCTATGATGCCACCGGAACCACGGAGCACCAACCGTTCACTCAAAGCACGACCATTGACAGCAAAACCAAGAAAGTCCTCCCATACTGTGGCTGACCGCGCGGATATGCCGCCTCCGCCACTGTGCAGCGGCAGCCTAACCCCTGCCGACCCGCCGATCCGGGCCTCAATTAGACGTCATGATCCGCAACAGTCACCACGGAGTAACCTACTAAGTCGGGGGCGTCGCCGAAATCATTTTCGACCGACGACCAGCAGTTGTCCGCACAATTTCTCAATCGGCATCAACGGACCTCGTTTTCACTTCTGGCAAACGATCGGGGTTTGGTACCTGCAGGCTATGAAACACATCCCTAAGGCGCGACGACCTCAGTTTCCGTTGGAGGTCTGAGCGTGCAGCCTCGATGAAAACGTCGTTCGCCATTCTTGCGCTCCGACGCGCAATTGCTAAGTCATCAACTCGGTCAACCAAAGTCGGCCCTACGTCCGTTTCATAGCTTTTTCGGGCAAGATTCAAATAATCCAAGGTGCTTCTGCGTAATTGATCTGCGGATGAAGCCACCTGCCGTGTTGCCAGCAGCTCAATTTCATAGTTGGCTGTAGAAAGCTGTGTGCGATCCGCGTCCAGTTCATCAATATCGCGATTCCGGCCTTGCCGAGACAAATATCGGAGTTTACGCGCGGAAGTTAGTAAAGCGAGATAAGCCAGCTTCTTTTCGTTTCGCGCAGCTTCAGCGGCCTCTCGGTCGCTCAGTAAAAGGTTTCCTCCTATGGTGAGGGCACCGCCTAGAAGCACTCCCAACAATCCCCAAAGAGCATCCATAGCCCGCGACCTCCCGAATTGGCAAATACTTGCGAGAAATAAATGTCATAGTCGCAGCGGGGCGTTACGCCTGCGTTACCGAGCTGGGGCCAATGATCAGGAAATTCCACGCATCGGCCAATTTGAATCCCACCGCTGGATACGACTACTTCGTCGTGACGCGCATGCTGAGCTGTAACGGGCCAGCCACCAACGAAGGTCCGCCTCTGGGTGACAGATGTTTAGGAGCAGCCTGGTCGTGGGTTCCGCCGCTCAAGGCCCCACATTCGTCCGGAAACGACTGCTTTCAAGAACAGGCGGTCGTTGCCGTGACCAGGCCTGATCCGGCCATGGCCGGTTTGCTCAGAGTCGTTCGACCGCGGGCAACGAAAGTGATGGGTGGCCAGCACCTCCTTCATTGCCTCGACGAAATGCCCTTCCATAATGCAGTAGCAATGCTTGCCAACCGGGCGTGTTTCCACGCGGGCTCTCAGGTCCGCTTCGTGGCAAGTCAGGCACGCAAATGTGAGCATGCTGGCCGACATTTCACCACTTTCATCCGGAGGCCCCGGTGCAAGGCCCTTTCAAGCCGGCAGTCTTGTTTCCCCAGACATCACTTCAGGTCCGGCTGATTGATGGGCCGATCCATTGAGCTGTCCGGGCGGTGAAGCAAAGGCGAATGTCTAGACCCCGCCGGGCCGTTGCCATATCGTTGGGGAACCGATCACAATCGACCGGCGGAGCTCCGCATCGGAGGTGCATGATGGGCATCATCTCATCTGGTTTTCATGGAAAACGGCAGATCGGCAATCAGCCGCTACGCCCGGGTCAATACGAGACAGCAAGCTTTCCTTTGCTGACGACAGGACCTGCACCCCATGTCGCCACGGCGGACTGGGAATTCTTCATTACAACCGAGGCGGGGCCGCCTTCCTGCGAGTGTTCCTAAACTGATAGTTCTAGTCTCCGAGCTGAGTGCTTTTCCGTCGAGCTGCTGCCCCGAATCAATATCCTTCATGGGCGGTGTTTCTCGTTCTCGAGTTCAGGGAAATGTGCAGCAGACGACCATGCATCTTCGGGACACCCACCTGCCCGAAAAGTAGTATCCGACGGCTCCGAAAGTCAGGTCTTCGCCCGAATGCCGTACGGCACTACTTCCGCAACTGGTTGTGGTACAACTGTCGCCTGCCAGGACGGCTGTCGATAGCCATAGATTGTGTCACGGGCTGCCAGCAGAATTGCCCCTTGGTGGCGGCGAACTCACCGCCGCGCAGATCCGGGCCCTTCTCCACGAACTCGGCAGGCGGCTGCAGGCCGCCGGCGCCTACGGCGTCGTCAAGCTCGTCGGCGGGGCTAATCCTGCAAGGCATCGGTAACCGTCCTGCCGCAGACATCGACGCCAGCTACGTCGACCCGACCACTATCCACACCGTTGTCGCCGATATGGACAAAGCCCAACGGCAGAACGTCGAGGCCGACAATGCCCAGCCGGAACAGCTGACGGACGAAGCCACTTCAACTTACGACTCATCCGAACGCCGGGAAGCCCTCGCAAAGAGCCTCGACCACATCGTTCTCGTAGCTGGCAATTGCCGGGCCAAAAGTGGCCACAATCTTAGTGCGTCTCATATCTACCTTGTCGGTCACTTGCATGGGTGTTGTTGTCAGGGCTGTGTCCGCAGCGGGCGATGCTAAAGCCTGAATGAAATGGTCCGGGTGCCGGTGGCGTCCGTTTCCACTGTGGCGTGGACGGCGCTGTAGTCATTGATGTGCAGCACGCCGTCGGGAAGCGGGCCGGTGTTCGGGCCTATTGCCACCGTGCGGATGCCGGCAGCCAGGGCTGCTTCGATCCCGGCAGGAGCGTCCTCGAAGACCAAGGCCTCCGCAGGCTGGACACCCAGCAGTTCCGCTGCGTGCAGGTACCCTTCGGGATGCGGCTTGCCGCGGGTGATCCGGTCGGCGGTGACGGCGGTGGCGGGCATGGCCAGCCCGGCCGCATTCATCCGGATCTCTGCCAGGACCCGGTCGGCAGAGGTCACCAATGCAACGGCGTCGCCGGGAAGACTGGTCAGGAGCTCCGCGGCCCCGGGCAAGGGTACGATCCCCTCGGTCCGGACACGTTCCATGGCACCGAGCTCGGCGGTAAGCGCAGTAACGTCGGCTCCGGCCGGTGCGAATCGACGCACAGTGTCAATGGCCTGCACGCCATGGGAGGTGCGCAGGATCTCTGCGTAGTCCAGGTTGTAGCGGAGCGCGAATTCGCTCCAGACCTGTTCCACGATGGGTGTGGAGTCCACTAGCGTGCCGTCCATGTCGAAGAGGACAGCACGGCAGGTGAGGGTTCGGGGATCAGCGGTTGCGGGGATGCTCATGCTAGTTCAGGCCTTCGCTCAGTTCGCTGGAAGAGGGCGGGTTGGCCCCGGGTCGGTGGACGGTGATGGCTGCGGCCATGGAGGCCATCTGGCCGATTTGCTCGAGAACGGGGGGCGCCCAGCCGTCGGTGCCTCTGGTGAGGAGGCCGAGGATGAATGCGGCCATGTATGAGTCTCCGGCGCCGATGGTGTCCGCGACAACGGACTTTACGGCCGGGATGCTGATTTCTGTGTCGGCGGTCAGCAGCAGGGAACCTTCCCCGCCGCGGGTGACGGCGACCAGGCCGGCGCCCAGGTGGAGTATGCGGCGGCCGGTTTCTTCCGGTGTTTTGTGCGGATAGAGCCAGGCGGCGTCTTCGTCGCTGAGTTTGACGACGTTGGTCAGCGGCACGAGGTCTTCGAAGATGGTGAGGGCTTCGTGGTGGCTGCCGAGCAGGTCGGGCCGGATGTTCGGGTCGTAGGTGACGGTGCTGATACCTGCGCCGTGCTGCAGGATGGATTTGACCTGGGCCGCTCCGGGAGCGAGGAAGCTGGCGATGGATCCGGTGTGAAGGACCTTCGGTAGGTAGGTGGGCGTGACGGAGGCCAGTTGCCACGTGAGGTCGAACGAGTAGCTGGCGGACCCGTCGTTGGCCAGTGTTGCCGTGGCGGTGGAGGTGGCGGTCATGGACTGGGAGCCGGGCAGAAGCTCCACGCCTGCCCCGGTGAGGTGGGCGCGGATGGCGTTGCCGCGGTCATCCTGACCGATTGCGGTGAGAAATCCGGTCGACACATCCAGCCGGGCGAGTCCGTAGGCGACGTTGGCGGGCGAACCGCCCGGATGCTCGACCTCGCCGTTGCCGGAGAGGACGACATCGATGAGGGCTTCGCCGACAACAATCACATCGGGGGTGCCGGGGGCTGCAGCGGAGGGTTTCATGGGCTACTTTCGGGCTGTACGTCCGCCAGCATCGGGTCTGTGCGGGGTTCGTTCGGAGGAAAAGCGTTTGCTGACCAGTCCCCGGTGGCCACTCGGGTGTGGGCCGCCGGGTGAGTCGGCTTGCGGTGGCCGCCCTTCGCGGGGAGGGGCGGCCACCGCAAGGCTGCGGGGCTCAGTGGAGGACGCCGAATTTCTTGCGTGTCAGGTTGTTCAGGAGCGAGGCGCCGATGAGCAGCACGCCAAGAGCCAGCAGCTGGAACTGGGTGCCTTCGTTGCCGGCGAATGCCAGGAGGATGCCGGCGTTAAGCCAGACCACCAGGAGTGTGGCCAGCAGGATGCCCGAGACCCTGCCGATTCCTCCGGTGATGGCGACGCCGCCGAGTACGGCGATGGTGATTGCCGGCAGGGCCATGCCGTTGCCGGAAACACCGGCATCGGGGCGGGCGGAGGCGAACTGGGCGACAGCGACGATGGCGACCAGGCCGGAAATCAGCCCTGAGATGACGTAGGCGCTCATTCGGTTGGCGCGGGTGTCCACGCCGGCCCAGGCTGCGGCCACGTCGTTTGTGCCCAGGGCGAAGAGCCTGCGGCCGAAGGTGGTCCGGTTCAGGAGTACCCAGACCAGCGCCGCGGTGGGGATCAGGAAGGTGAAGATGCCCAGCGGGATGTTTGGCAGGTTTTGGCCGATGAGCGGGATCTCCACGGCTTGGGCCGCCGAGAAGAACTCCTGGATCTGGACGGTGCTGATGGGCTTTTGTCCGCTGATGATCAAAGCCAGGGACTTGAAGGCGTAGAACGTGGCGAGGGTGGCGATCAGCGGCGGGAACCCGATGTAGGCGACGAGGAATCCGTTGACCGCTCCGCAGAGGGCCCCGGCCGCGGCGGTGAGGAGGATGGAGACGAAGAGTCCCAGGTCCCAGACGCCGTAGGAGTAGCCGAAGACGATACCGCAGAGGGACACGATGGCCCCTACCGAGAGGTCGATGCCGCCGCGGCCGGAGAGGATGACCATGAGCTGGGCCAGGCCGAGCATGGCCAGCGGCACGGCGCTGATCAGTGCGGCAGCAAGGTAGTCCGCGTCGTAGGAACCGCTCAGTGCCCCGGCGCTGTTGAGCGAGACCATGACGGCCAGCACGATCACGGTCAGCAGGCCGAGCAGGGCGATGCGCTGTGTGAGCAGCATTTTCGCTGCCCTGTAACCGAAACCCCGTTTGCGCTGTGATGCGGCGTCGGGCTGTTTGAGTGCTGTGATGGTCATGGCTTCCTCCGGGAGCGTTCGCGGATGATGTCCGTTCCGACTGCTGCGATGATGGCCGCTCCGACGAAAAGGTCCGAGAGCTGGGACGGCCAGCCCAGCTGGGTGACACCCGAACTGACGGTCTGGACCAGGATGGCCCCGAGCAGGGTGCCCAGGACGGAGCCGCGGCCGCCGAGGATGGATGTTCCGCCGATGACGACGGCGGCGATGACTGCCAGTTCGCGGCCGACGCCGACGGACTGGTCAAGAGTGGATGTTCCCTGGGCGATGACGAAGCAAGCGGCCAGGCCGACGAGGGCTCCGGTGATCACGTAGGTCATGAGCACCAGGGGTTTGACGTTGATGCCGGCCAGTCGGGCGGCGTTCGCGTTACCGCCGATGGCAAAGAGGTGACGGCCGCTGGCTGCGTGCCGCAGGTACCACCAGGCGATGGCGACCACGATGAGGGTGATGGCGAAGCTGTGCGGGATGCCCAGGGTCCGGCCGGCTTCGCCGCGTCCGAAGACATCGAAGGTGCCGGGCACCCCGTTGACGGTGGAGGAGCCGAAGAGGCGCAGCCCGATGAACTGGAAGAGGTTCGCAGTGCCGAAGGTGATGATGATGGCGTGGATCTTGCCGTACGCGACGAGCAGGCCGTTGGCCAGGCCCAAGAGCGCCCCGACGCCGATGGAGAGCAGGAGTGCCGGGATCAGGGGGATGCCTGTTGCCACCATGGTCTGGGCCGTGATGACGGCCGAGACCATGATCGCCGCGCCGACGGAGACGTCGATACCTGCGGTGATGATGACGAAGGTCATTCCGACCCCGACGAGCGCGATCGGTGCCACGGCCACGAGCAGCGGAAGGATGGATCCGGGGGTCAGGAAGGCCGGCGTCAGGAAGCCCAGCAGGATCCACAGGACGGTGATGATGCCGATCAGGACGATTTCCTGTCCGGTAACCCGGCGGGGCAGCATTTTCCGCGGCGACGGGGTCCCGGCAGCGGCCGGGGTGCGTGATTGCAGATGGGTGCTCATGATGCTTTCCTTGTGGTGACGGCGCCGGAGGCTGCGGCGAGGATGTCGACCTGTGTCGCGTCCGGGCCGAATTCGGCGGCGATGCTGCCTTCCCTGACCACCAGGACGCGGTCGGAAATGCGCAGCACCTCGGCAAGGTCGGTGGTGACGACGAGAACGGCCGTGCCGGACGCGGCGAGCTGACCGATCAGACGGTGGATTTCTTCCTTGGCCCCGACGTCCACGCCTTGGGTGGGTTCTGCCAGGACCAGTAGCTTCGGTGTGGAGAGCAGCTGGCGGGCGATGACGACTTTTTGGGCGTTCCCGCCGGACATGGCGCTGATGGGCTGGTTTTCGTTGGGGGTTTTCACCCCCAGGCGCTTGATCAGGTCCAGGACGATGTCGCGTTCGCGGCGCTTGTTGACCCAGCCCTTGAGCGGGGAGAGTTTGGCCAGGTCGCCGATGGAGATGTTGAAGCCGATGCTTTGGAACGAAAATACGCCCTGGGCCGAGCGGTTGGCCGGCACCAGGGTGATGCCCCGCCGCCGGGCCGCTGCCGGGCCCTTGTTGACCATGGGTTTTCCCTGGTAGAGCATCCGCCCGCCGGTGGGCTGCTTCATGCCGTACACGGTTTCGGCGATTTCGGCCACGCCGGAGCCCAGCAGGCCGTAGAGTCCCAGGATCTCGCCGGGGCGGACCTGAAGGTTGATGCCGTTCAGGAGCTGTCCGAGGTCGATGTTGTGCAGTTCCAGCGTCGGGGCGACGTTGTGGAAGGACCGCGGCTCACGCTGTTCGGTGAGGATCCCGCCGACCATGAGCTCGGCGATCTTGGTGACGGTGAGGTCCTGGATGTCGTAGGTGTCCAGGGTTTGTCCGTCGCGCATGACCGTGACCGTGTCCGCGATCTCGAAGAGTTCATCGAGCCGGTGGGAGATGTAGATGACGGCGACTCCGCGCGCTGTCAGCCGGCGCACGATGGAGAACAGGACGCTGATTTCGGCGTCGGTGAGGATCGCGGAGGGTTCATCCAGGATCAGGATGCTGGCATCGCCCGCGACCGCCTTGGCGATGGAGACCTGTTGCTGCTGTGCGATGGACAGGTCCCCGACCGGGGCGGTTGCCAGTTTGTGGGGCAGGCCGATCATGTCCAGCAGCTCCTGGATCTGGGCGGCCTGGGCGGCCCAGTCGACCCGTACGCCGCGTTTGATTTCGCGGCCGACGAAGATGTTTTCGGTGATGCTCAGGTCGGGGAAGAGCTGCGGTTCCTGGTACACGGTCTGGACGCCGAGGCGGATGGCGTCGGTGGTTGAGGTGATGGTGACGGGCTTGCCGTCGAATTCGATGGTGCCGGTGTCGGGCTGTTCGGCGCCGGCAAGGATCTTGATCAGGGTGGATTTGCCGGCACCGTTTTCGCCGACCAGGGCATGCACGGTGCCCGGCTGGACCGTCAGGTCCGCCTGGCGGATGGCTCGCACGCCTCCGTAATTCTTGGAGATGCCGCGCATGGCGATGCGGGGCGTTGTTGGGTGTTCACTCACTTGGCGCCGTCCTGGGTCGGGATGTAGTCGGTGGCGGTGGGCCGGGCGGTGCCGTGGGGCACCGCCCGGACCGGGTCAGTACTTGTACTGGTCCACATTGTCTTTGGTGAAGACCAGCGGCGGGCCGAGCAGCTCCACCTTGGTCGCGGGGTCGTACTTGACGCCCTTGATGGTGGCGTTGACGTCGAAGGATGACTGCAGCTGCTTGCCGTCTGCCAGTTCCTTGCCGGTCCAAGCAGTCAGGTAGCCCAGGTTCTGCACGTCCCACAGCACTGCCGCGCTGGAGGAGCCGTCCTTGAGGTACGGTGCCATGGACATCGGGGTGCCGCCGCCGACGGTGAATACCTTGCCGATCTTGCCAGCGTCTTTCACGGCCTGGGCCACGCCCGGGGCCGCCGCGGAGCACAGTCCGACGATTCCCTTCAGGTTCGGGTGGGCGTTCATCAGGTCGGTCGCCATGGCAGCTGCCTTGGCCTGGTCCTCGCCGGCGTACACCAGGTCAACCAGTTCGGCCTGCGCGTGATTGGCCGCAACGTCCTTCTTGATCACGTCAATGTAGGCGTTCAGGTTCGCCGCCGTCTCGGAACAGGACACGATGGCGAATTCGCCACTGCCGCCCATGGCCTTCATGAGGCTCTCGCTCAGGGCCTTGCCGTGGTTCTGTTCGGTGGTCTGGTTCACGAACACTTCGCGCACCGAGTTGGGGGCGTCCGTGTCGGCCGTGGCGACCTTGATGCCGGCGTCCTGTGCCTGCTTCAGCAGCGGGGCCATCGAGTCCGGATCGTTCGGGGCCACGATGAGCGTGTCCACCTTCTGCTGAATGAAGGACCGGACGATGTCCGCCTGCGCGGCAGCGTCCGCGGTCGTCGGGCCCTGGTAGAGCCACTTGATACCGAGTTCCTCGGCAGCCTTCTTGCCTCCGGCGTTCATCGCCTCGAAGTAGGGAATGCCCTGGAGCTTGGGAACAAATGCGACCGTCGTCGTGCCGGTGTTGGCGCCCCCGGAGGCGCTGCCGGTCGCGTTCTTGTTGGTGCAGCCGGTCAGGGCAAGCGCTCCGACCGCGAGCACCGCAGCCGTCTGAAGCAGTCTTGTCTTCAACATGGTTATCTCCTTTGATAGGTACAGATGTTTGGGGGCGGCTGTGCCGCCGGCCCGGGGTGTTTTAGTGCAGTTCGATGGTCTTGATCGCGGTGAGCTTGTCACGGATGAAGGCATTCGCGTGCGCGCCCAGTTCCTCATTGTCGGCCCACAGGTTGCGCCAGATGCCGAGCATCCGGCTCAGATCCGGTGCCACGACGGCGGAGGAGAACGATTCGAAGACAACAGGTCCGTCATAGCCGATGCGGCCGAGGGCCTTGAAGAAAGTGTCGAAGTCGACGCTTCCCGTGCCGAGGTAACCGCGGTGACTTTCACCGATATGGACGTACCGCAGGGCCTCTGCGGTGTCCAGGATCGGGGAGAACATGTCCGATTCCTCAATGTTCATGTGGTAGGTGTCCAGGTGGATGCCCAGGTTCGGCCGGTTGAGCTCCTCCAGGTAGGCAAGGGCCTGACGTCCGGTGTTCAGTACGTTGGTTTCGTACCTGTTGACGACCTCCAGCGAGACATTGATCCCCAGATCCGCTGCCCGGTCGGCCACCCGCCCGACGGCTGCCTTGCTGTTGGCCAGCCCGGCAGCAGTTGCCGGCTCCAAGTACTTCTTCATGGCGCTGTAGATCACGCCGCAGAAATCCGTCGCTCCCAGTTCGGCCAGGACATCCACGGCGCGGTTGAGCAGCTCCTCCCCTGCCTTCACGACGGCGGGATCCTCGCTGCTGACGTCGGTGGCGTCCGAGAGTCCCAGCGATGCCGAGGCCGCCAGCCCATGTTCGGCCAGTGCGGACTTGGCCGTCTGCACATCGAAGGAGAACGGGTCCATGAGCGGGAACTCAACGAGGTCGAAACCGGCTTCCCTGGTTTTCTGGACGGAGTAGCGGATGCCTTCAGCGTCGAAGCGACCGGTCCAAACCAGGCCATGGCAACCAATTTTCATGGAAATTCCTAACTGACTGACGTAGTTGCAACGTTACATAAAGAGTACCTGTAACGTTGCAAGTTGTGATGGGAACAACGTTAGGGGGTTACTTGCAACGTGTCAAGTACTTTTTGGCACGTTGCAAGTGAGGCGTCTGTACTCCGCGGGAAACGCGGTGGTTTTGCTACTTGCAACGTGCCAAACGTTGCGACTAGCCTAGATGGAAACCAGTTCCGCCATTGAGGAGAGTTTGATGGGCACGAGCGTGAAAGATGTTGCCGCGTTGGCGGGTGTTTCCGCGTCCACGGTCTCTAATTACTTCAACCGTCCAGAACTGGTGGGCAGCGCAAACCGCAAACGCGTAGCTGACGCCATCGCCGAGCTGGGGTACGTACCCAATGAGTCGGCACGCCAGTTGCGAGCGGGCTCCAGCAAGACACTGGCCCTAATTCTCCTGGACGCCTGGCTGCCGTTTTTCAGCGACCTCTCCCGAGGTGTTGAGGATGCCGTCCGCGACCACGGTTGGTCCCTGTTTTTCAGTAACAGCAACCGGGATCCCGCGCGCGAACTGTCCAACCTGGACATGTTCGAAGCCCACCGGGTACAAGGTCTCGTGATCGTCCCCCAAGGCCTGATCAAGGAACGTTTGGAAAAGCTCCAGAACCGCGGGATTGAATGCGTGGTGGTTGGGCCGACCCAGGACTCGAACCAGATCTCTGCCGTCACCTTCGACGATGTCGGTGGTGGCAGGCTCGCGGGCGAACACTTACTGGAAATAGGCCGTCGACGTCTTGCCTTCCTGGGAAATCCTCACAACGTTGTGCAGTCGGCGGACCGCCTGGCAGGCATGACGCAGGCCGTGGAGGCATCCGGCACCGACACAACAGTCATGACAATCACAGTTAAGAACCTCACCGTCGAAGACGGGATCGAGGCGGCTGAACAGATTCTGTCCATGCCCGAAGCCGAACGACCGGATGCAATTTTCGCAGCAAACGACATGGTGGCAGTCGGCGCATTGAACGTTTTCCTGCGGGCCGGGATCAGCATTCCCGAGGACATTGCGGTCGTTGGCTATGACGACGTTCAGTACGCACGCCAAGCTGCAGTGCCACTAACGACGGTGCGCCAACCCGCCTACGAGATGGGACGAGCCGCCGGCCAGCAGCTCTTGGAGCAAATCGAGCGGCCCGGCAACCGGGAAGTTCAGAACAGACTCTTCGGAGCTCACCTCGTCGTGCGCGATTCCACAATAGGCCATGTACCAGCTCGTACAGAGTCGGACCAGACCTCCCACGCTGCATCCAGAACATTCGAGGAGAACCCGGCGCTGCCTGCCTGAGGAGACACTTTCATCTCCCGCGCCCTTGCACGACGCTGGCCTTCAGACTCCCGTCAGCTGAACTACACCCCAATCTGACGTCAGGGCCGTTAGCCGAAGGCCGTCAGAGCTGAGTCCAAATTCTTCTTTCTGACGCTTATGGGCCGTCGAAGGGCAGACTCAGAGAGGCATGTACAGAGGCCGCGCGGCCGAGTTTTGACATGTATGACGGATCAACCAAACCAGGACAGCCCGGAAGAAAGTCCGGATCCCACAGACCTGGACTCTGTCGACGGATCGGACGCCACTGCCGCAGATACCCCCCGGAGACGTTCCGCTGACAGAAACGTCCAACGACACCGGACGGTCTGGGCCGAAAAATCATGTCGCCTGAAACAGAGAACCTCATGAAGTGCTGACGCAGAACCATGAGGAAGCGACCAAAATGCAGGCTCAAAACGCCCGTGCACAAGAGTGTGCACAATGTGCACACCCCCTTTGGCCGGACAAAAACGCGATGAGCGGACTCTGCTGGCTGGCAGAAAGCCGCTATCCAAGGATGATCCTCGAAGAAAATTCGGCTTGGTCATGTCGTCACCACAACTCTTGGTCATGAATGAGTGACGGCCAACAACTGGCCACCGGAAACAGCATGAAAGGACGACGCATCACCCTGGATTCCAGCAGGCGGAGGGCCCACAGGCCAGGACTCTGACCCCGCCACCCACACAACCGAACAGGCGACCGCGGCGCCAGGTGCAAATCGCGGACAGTGTCAGAGGGACCCGCGGAGGGTCAATGTCCACACATTAAAAGCAAAAACCCCTCTGACGAGGGGTAATGCGTGCCCAAGGTGGGACTCGAACCGGACTCCAGCCCCCGCATACACTGGGAACTCCCGGAAACATCGCCAATCCAAGCCATTCCGGTACCGGTATGGCCGGGTCCGAAGGCAAATGTGTGCACAATGTGCACACCTCCATTTTGCCCACTTCTCTGCCTCATGCAGTCGACCAGCCCGTTGATTCAGAACTGCTCCCGCGCGTTCTCTCATCTCGCCCTCCCCCGGGCCGCTGGTTCGCTAGGACAACGACACCGCCGAATGGCAACTCCACTACTCGGACCGCCTTTGTCTCGCCAGTCTGCCTTGCAATCCGCAGGACGCGAGACAGCTCATGCACTGACTACGCGCGGCACAGACCGAGCTACGCGAAGGGCATTCGCATTGTGGCAACCGCGCAGGTCCCCTTTCCAGCAGGATTAATCATATGGATGAGATCTCCTTGGCTGCTTTTGCAGAACGCCTTCTGGTCCGCCAAGCTGGTTTTGGGAAGGATCTCAATCGAGCCTGCGCCCTCACCCGTGTCCGATACGCGGATGGTCAGCTGGTGCGTGGTTCGCTTCGCGTCGCTAAAGGCGGCTTCAACAATGACAGTCAAGCCAGGGTCGTTTGCAGAACGCAGCGCGTTATCGACAAGGTCGTCTATCAGCTTTGCCACGTGTTCCACGTACGCGGCTGCGACTGTTTCCTGCAATTGGGGTCCCAAGAACGACACGTTTCCTTGCCAGCTCTGCCATCTGCCGGTGCCATGGCAGCGGTCAAAGATCTCTTTGACGGTCAGCGCTTTCATCCGCTCCGTTGGATAGGCCAGGCGGTGCACCATCGGGAACAGTTCCTCAAGTACCTTCCGGGTTTCGGGGTGAGTGGCCACGGCTATCCGGGTTCGGATGTCTTTCTTGATGTCATGGACGCGGGCGATGGCCATGTTGTGCCGGTACTCGCCGTAGCTTCTGGCGAGATCAAGATAGGCGAACACACCGCAACTGAGAACGACGTGGTAGACCCAAGTGGTCAAATAGGGTGTGAGCATGAATGCCGCCAACAGCCAATCGAACCCCAGCGGAGCATAACCAACAGGCTGGAAGCTCAAGCTCAGCAAGAGCAAAACAGAAAAACCGGCGGGCGCGATCCACCGGACAGGGGTCCACAGAGGACCTGCGCGCCGATCAGGGTGCAGGTTGTAATAGCCGGTATCAATGGTGGGTTGAATGGCGACGGTCCAGATCCAGGCCGTGAGCGCCAAAACCACGGGATACGGCGCACCATCGGCGTAACTCTTACCCAGCCACGCCACGAGCACGAGGCCTGTCAGAGGAGCGACACCGATTTCGAGGATGCCGGAGATGTTGAGCGACGGTCTATCTTCCTGACGGTCGTAATGCCGCCCGATCCAACCAAGCAGTCCACTCTTGTGCGTCAGTGACTTTCTGGTCGAACTTGACCACGCAAGGAGGCTCAATAGAAGGCCGGCATAGAACGGCGCTAGCAGTAGCACGGCTATTGGCCAGAAGATGATCTGAAGGAGGCTCAGGGTCAAGGCCGCCAGAGCGATGACCCTCACGGCGGCACCGGCACCCTGGAGAACCCGAACGGCCGAACTCGCTGTCACGAGAAGGTAGTTGTATGCGGAGTCGACCAGCTGTGTTTCAGGATCGGGGGTGGCAGGCATGCGTGACTGGCGCGAGACTGCAGAAACGTCCTCAAGAAAACCCTTGAGCACTTTCCAGCCCGATCCCTCATTCCTCATGCCAAATCCGTTCCTTCTTCTTCTTTTTGAACTCTGTGATGACGAAGGGGTCATTCAGGAATACGTGCTGCATAGCCATAAACCGGTGCATTGCTACGTGAACCGCTTTTGATTCCGGATCGAATTCAAGGCCTCCGTTTCCGATGATCCCAGCTTTCCTGACCTCCGCGATAAAGGTGGCAAACGGTTCTTTGTGCTCAGAGATGAATTTCCCAACAGTTCTGGCGCTCAGGCTGCATAGTGTGGCGGCAGCAACCCTGGAATCGGTCACTGCCAGCGCCCGCAGAATGGGGAAGGAGGACTCTTGTTTGAACATGGCTCGAAACGCGTTCCTTGCCTCCGGCTTCCGGAAAGCATCCGCCACGGGAAAGCTCCGTTTGCCTTCAAGTATCTGCTCGATGGTGGGGCTAAGATCCGAGATTCGGGGTATGAGTGTGATCACGTCCTCGAACCAAGAGAACGCGGCGAAGGCGATTAGCGCACGCTTGGCATCTTCACTGACATCACTGTGGAGAACGATCCTCGTGCTTACCCCCTGCTTCCTGGCCGCCTTGGAGAGCAAATCGATCGCTCCCAGTGATCCGTAGGGAGTTGATGTATCGACGTCGTATAGTCCTAGGTCGAGAATAGCCAGATCGAAGATACGGCCACCTTCGAGAAGTTCTTCGACCATGTCCACCGACTGGCATTGAGTGGTCTCTACGATGTATCCCTGTTCTTCCAGGATTTGTCGTGTCCGTAGGGCAACACCCAGGGCAGTGTTGACTTGATCATCGACGATAAGAACGTCGACGTTTTTCATGGCCTGATTCATTTCTGGTTTCCCCTTCGAGTGAAAGCGTGAATCGCCCTGAGGCTAAGACGGCCGCCATCACGGCGGACCCGTTCATCTTCCTCGCGCAGTAGGGCGTGAGCCCGCAACGTCAACGACGTGTCTGCCCATGGCTCCGGCTCCGTCCTCAGCCGACGCCAGTTGAACGGGTTGTGGCTAAGTCTGAGATGGCTGCCGTCAACCTTCAGCCACCATAGCCACCACGCTGCAGAAAAAGCCCAGAGGACTGCTGGGCCCGCCGAGACCGGCCATGCCCTTGCACATAGTGCAGCGGATGAGCCCATCATCGTCCCTAGTACTGGAAAGACCGCGAACTGATGGAAGAGCTTACTCGGTGAGAAGAATTGGGAGCGGCTGTAGTACTCCTGTCTGCTCTCCCCCACCATTTGCCTGGCTCCTGCGGCTACTCCCAGGGCGAGTGAGGCGGAGGTCCATCCCGGCGGCACCGCGGCCCGCCCCCCGGACAGACGCATGGCCCACCAGCCTGCCAGGGCGGCCATCGCTAAGCCGGGATCGCCAAGCGTGACGGCGTAGTTGTAGTCGCGAAAGCGCATCCGCCGTCCTTCGACGAACCAGGCGACTGACATTAAACCCACGGGAGTCGCCAATAGTGTGATGGCAGGTGCGACGAACGGGCCGCATCGGTAGGCTCGCCCAACCGTCTCGTCGATACCGTCCCGCAGTTCCCTCATGCTGAGTTTCATTGTTATGGCCCTTCGCCTAGTGCATCGGCACCAGTCTTTCGAACCTCGTCTGCTGTCAGCTAGAGACAAGTAGCCACAAAACCATGAGTGGCGCCTGCGGGCCAGAGCTTCAGGGTCCCGGCCACAGTGGCCACTTGTCTCTAGTTTCGGGATCTCAGACAAACAAGCATGGACATCGGGACGCCACAGCGGCGTACAAGTCCGGGCCCTCTAGAAGGAGACACCATGAAATTGAGAGTATTTAGGACTTTCAGGAACTGCCTCTTGACGGTAATGCTGGCCGTATCCTTGCTCGCAACGGGGTGTTCAGTGCAGGCGGCAGGAGAGGTCGGCCAGTTGCAGCAGCTGGCTAAGAGCTGCCCCGAGGGTTCGACACGGGCTTCTTACGCAAGCCTCGATGTCAGTGGCAGCACACCGCAGGACGATATTAAGAAGGACCGTGAACAGGCTCTCCGGGATATCGTCACGCGGACGGCTGTGTGCGAAGGACACCTGCGTGTGGACGCCTTTACCGGCAGCTCGGCCGCCGGCGGCGTCCTCTACGACAGTGCTTTCGAACTCGCGGGAGCGACTGAAATCGCCAAGATGCGCACCGTTTCCAAGGTCGTCGACGAGGCTATGGCGACCATCGACGAGAGTCTCGCCGCGGCGGCGACGCAGCTCGCGGCCACCACGGGAAGCGACATAACTTCCCAGTTCCGCCGCGCCGCCGAATACGGGACCCAGATGGCTGAACACGAGCCCATTCTGCTCACTGTTGACCTGATGAGCGACGGGGCTCAAAACGTCGGCGTCGTGCTCGAAAGTTCGCTCACGACCGACGAGGCCCTGGAACTGGCAAAGAAGCCCTCTGTGGTTGAGCTCCCGAAGGACACGGTCGTCAAGGTGTCGGGGCTGGGCAAGACCACGAACCCCAAGCCGAGCAGCAGTTACGTCGAAGCACTCAAGGTCTTCTACGAGGCGTACTGCACCCGCACCGGCGCCGCTCGATGCTCCGCCGTCACCGAATACACCGCAGGGAGCTGACCGACATGACAATCTTCACGAAATCCAGGAAACCGAAGAATTCGAGATCCCGTCCGAAGGCCATGAAACCGGGCTCGTCTGTTTCCTACGACGATGCGACGGAGGAGATCGTCGGCCACGCCCAAAGCATCAACCTGCTACCGGTTGATGCAGCCACGGCTGCCGCCCGCCCGGACACGATCAGCGACGGTTACCACGAACGCGAGTTTGACGCCCTCGGCAAGGAACAAAATCCCCTGTGGGCTGCCGCCGGCGAGGAACTGGGCCGAGGCTTCAGATCCGAGATGGCAGGACTCAAAGACCGCTACGACGTCATCGTGCACCTGATCACAGTACAAAAGGAGATCGTTGCCGCTGCCGTTAAGAACGTTGCCAATCACAACGAGGTCCTTCAAGGCCGTACGCGCCGGGAAAATAAGGCCAAGTTCTTCTACATTCTGCTCTGGGTAGTCTTTCTCGGCGGCGACATCGCGGGGATCGGCGGTGCTTCCATCCTTCGCGGAGAGATCCCCGAACTGGCGCTGCTCCAGGCCGCCTCAGCGGGAGCGGCAACCGTCACCGCAGGGCTCGTGGGCCGCGACATCCGGGACGCACGGCTGGCACGCCGACGTGCTCTCGACCCGGCGCAGCTGACACCCGAGCAGCAGAAATTTGCCTGGATCTTCAGCGGCCCTGACGAAGGCGAGAAGCTGACCAAGATTATGTGCTGGGTCGGTGCGACCGTGGCTGTTCTCATAGCCGGTGGGATCGGGGCTCTCAGGGCAGACGGCGACAGCCCTCTGGCCGCAATCGTTTATGGCAGCTTTGCCGGGGGAATCGCCCTCGCCAGCGCCATCAACTCCTACTTCTACGCGGATGAGGTAGCCGATCTGCTGGAACGAGCAGACGGCAACCTCGAGAAGGCCGTAAAGAGGCTCCAAGAGCTTGCGGGCAATCCCGTCCTGCGCGAATATGCCGAAGCAAAATCTGCTGCGGAATCAATTGAGAAGGAGTGCAAGCACCGCGGCATTGCCGGAGGGCTTCGGCTCGAAGCACTCAAGCATGGAGTCTCCCGGAACAACCCCGCCGTTTTTGGCCATGGGCCCGCACTTACTCCACAGCCAGCGCCAACGACGCCCGGTCCTTTCCAAGAACCGGATTTTGCGATCTTCGAGGCAGAACTTGACGACAAAGGAACTGAGAGCGGGTCCGAATCGTGACCGGCGGCATCCTCGGCGGCCGGCTCTCCCCGTCACGGGTTCTGGGCTACGGATGGGTAAGCGGTCAGGCCCCGTCGCCTGCACTCAACATCATGCTCGGGCACCCAGGAACATGCCCTGAGGAGCCGACTCTGCACATCTGCCTCTTCGATGACTCGGGTTCAATGCTAGGCGGCGCTGACTCAAGCGGACTGCGCTACGCCGAGGCCGCACTCGTATTCGAAAGAATCATGAGGCGTTGCCGCTGCGACCGGGAGCTGGTGGCGATTCTGCACATGAACCAGCCAACTTCAGCGGACCGGCCCGCACTTTCCTTGAATCGAAAGTCGGGGGCCGACATCGCCGGGGGGCTTGCTGTCCCGCCTGACGGCGATGGTGCCAGCACGATGGGCGCAACATTGGAACGAGCCAGGCAGATCGCCGAAGCGCACCCGCGCTACGCTGCATCTCTGGTTGCCTTCTCCGACTACGAACTAACCGACAACATTCACGATCTCGTTCTCGGCATGAAAGCCTTTCCAGGGGCGGTGCACGCCGTGGTCCTCCGGTCCCAGCCACCGGAGGAGCTCCTTGCCGCACAGGGCCTCAGCGTCACCCACATCGCCAGCGGCGAGGCGCCCGGAGCCGTCGCCCGCGCGTTGTTCTCCTCCGTTACCAAGGACCGCCCCGGGGCCCGTCCGGTCCCGCAGAAATCAGCAGCCAGACCTAACGCCGCTTTTAAGACATCCCGAACGAAGACAGCCATGACGTAGGAGGCATCATGTCACTGAAGAAGAACCTCGCAATCACGCTCGGTACCGTCGGGGTAATCACCGGAACCCTGTGGATGGCCGAACCCCACCTGACCCAAAATAAGAACACGCTCGACCAAGTTCAACAGGACACCTCGGAACGCAAGGAGGGCGACCTTTCGGACGCGAATGACATGTCCAAGGATCGGTACCGCGATGAAGCCAACGATCTGGTCGACGCCGAGAACGATCGCAAGAACACCCCCGGTGAGATCCGCCCCAAGATCAGACTGCGCCTTCCGTGAGCTGGTTCAGCACTTCGCCCGAGCCCGGCGACCTCGTTGCCGCCGCCCGAGACCTTCCGCTGTCCCTGACCGAACACCTGACAGGGGCGGTCGGCGTTGCCCGCGGGACGCGCGGCCTAGTCCGTACGGCCACCCCGGGACGCCTCGGGATCGCCTTCGACACCGGCTACGGAACCACTCTTGTACATGTTCGGACTACGGATGTGAGCCTGGTCCGCCGCGGAATAGACGAATCGCGCTTCCACTCCCGGGCGGCTCTGAAAGCGTCAATCCGTGTCGGAGCGCTCATCGCTATCACCGCCCCACTCCTGTGGTTCACGATCGTGTACTGGATGCAATCGGGCAGTCTCGAAGGACTCCCTCAAGCAATAGCGATTTCGGCACTTGAAAGCGCGCTTGAATTGCCCGACCTGTTCCTAGCACATCCGATCCAAACCCTTTGCTGGCTCGCACTCAGCGCGCTGATAGGTCGAATTGCCTTTGGTCCAAACAAAGCGAGAAAGCGATAAGAGACTGTCCTCCAAGGCCTGGCTGGTTCCTAACCTCGATCTTTCATGAGGCGGGGTTTCTGATGGATCAGGGCTGACCGTCTGCCTGACGGTTCTGATTGTGGCATTTGGGTGTCACATTTCGACTTCTCTGGAAGAAGCCAGCAGGACAGCTCGTTCCACCACCTGGAGTCGGCGACCCAACTCGGCGTATGCCTTGCCGGCACGTGTGGCAGCGAGGAGCCAGAATATTTGAGCTCATCGTAATGCAAGCGGGAAGTAGCTTCTGTTGGCTGATCAGCACAGATGGAGTAGTAGTCGTCGAGATCCCACGGCTCCATTGGATCTACCGCAGCAATCACACCCTGGTTCTCTTCCCAAGCTAGCGCAGCCGCAGGTGACGTTGTCTGTAGGTCTCGTAGGTAACTCGGGGCATTTCATGACGGCTCTACTTTCTGACGAAAGAACGCCATGAATTAGAGAAATATACGAGTGTGAGCAGAATCGGGCGTACCTACGCGTGCTCTTTTGCGGCCATAACAGGGCAAAATGAAACGTCCGATCGGCTGTCGCGTCACCCGTCGGGTCGTTATTTCTGGGCAATCTTTCCTGAGCGTATTTTTTGCACCGGAACATTAATGCGTCATGCCGCCCCACTCCCCACCTCCATGAACCACCAGAGGCAAATCCGCTATTTGTCATTCTGATCCCCATCATCCCTGGGCGGGTCCTCCACGCAACCAGGGCGCTCCGCGCCGCTCACGATCCAAAGTTTGGTTCGGCGCTCCTCCGTCGCTTATTTCCTCACGAAACTTTGAACCGTTCCCGGTTCCCCAAGTTGCACTCCGGACCCTGAAACCCAGCGGTGACTCCGCTATCAGAACGACGCCGAACTCTGACAGGCACACTCGGTGCCCGCAGCAACCCGCTACTTCGTCTGCTGCGACGCCAGTGCCACCAGCGTGCTCGTAGCCGTGTTGAGCGGAATGACCGTAGGTGACGGGCTGCGACGGAGGCCAAGATTCGCGCGCTCGTCGAGAAAGCGGTTGCCTAACACGGACCTGTGCAACAAAGTGCGTGCCGGCCATGTTCGGGACGAACAGGCACCGGCGTTGGCCGTGGAGAGCTTTGGCGGCTTCCGCGCAGCAGTGTCCTCCGCCTTTGGCGATCCGCCACAGATCACCCTAAAAGGCTCCCGCCGAAGGTGCCGCCTACTAGCAAGGCTGCGGTTCGGCCAGCACACAAGTCGGCAATCGCTCACCACTTCCTCCTAGGCGCCCGAGTGACCCCAAGAATTCGGTAGGACACTGACGCCTTCACCTGGGTGTCTATTCGATTTCCCCTATGCTAGGCGGGTGATCTTAGACTTCTGGAACTCCATGCCAAGCGAGCTCAGGACTGCTAGCCTAGTGGTCACTGGAACCCTGACCGCGGCAACTATCGCCGGAATTGTGGCGCTCGTCGTTGAAAGTAAGCGTCGTGCATGGGAACGGGCCGCCTCAGTGAGGATGGCAGCACAAGAATTGGCGCTTGCCATGCAAAACCTTTACGTTTCCGCCTATTCTCTAGCGATGGACAGTGTGTTTGGTGAAGAGGAGGAAGCAACGAAAACCTTCCTCCCTCCTGGAGTATCCCCCCGCAGATACTTCTGGCAGTGCCAGGCAGAAGCAACTAAGGCAGTTGTAGCAATGATGTCATCGGGAGAACGAAAGATGGCTGATGCTGGCAGCCGAGCACAAATGGCCCTTCGAGATTTCAATAGCATCTATGCGGTAAAACTTCTAAACGGGTTAGAAGTCGATGTGAACGAGCTTGAAGAACACGAAGACATCATGATGCATCCAGCAAATGTCATTCTCAACATGGTAGAACCAAGACGATTTCACCGATCTTTCATTTTTCGGCGATGGAACCGCGCAGAAAGGCGCCACCAAGTTTATAGGAATTCGAAAGTTTTTCAATCGTAACCTTATTCCAATGCATTTCTAATTTGAAGAACCTTGGTAATCAGAAGGCACGAGGAGCACGGACTCACTAGTTGCCGAGCGCGCAGGACGCAACTGAAGCCAACCTGGGCTCTTCAAGATTGGGACTGCCCCTGGTTTTGTGACCCTTCGTATTTAGTGGCTTAGCGCCGCAGTCGCGCCGTGGTTTGAGAAAGTACCCCGTTCCCTCGCTCCCGGCTCTGGGCAGTCCATGGCTGGGGGCGCCTTATGAAGGTGTCTGCCGCGGTGGATGCCGGTCCGTCTGTGGTGCTGTGGTTGAGCCTGTCGGCTGGCGTGGCGCGGAGGGCTTCCACGGGAACCGATTCCTCTACGTCTGTCAAGCGTTGCTCATCGCTGCAGCTGCGGCATGGAGCACCCGGAAAACGGGCCCCTCTGATGAGGGGTACGACCCGATCCGAAGCCCAGGGTGTGCACATTGTGCACACCCTCTTCCTTGCGCACTTCGGCGACGATTTCGCTCCAACATGGAGGGCAGGCCTCAGGAACCGGACGGCCCCGGATAGGCACCGCACTACGGGGCGGTCCTTCTGCTGGAAATCGACGAACATCATGGTGGCGGTCCCTCCTCTCCTAACGTCTCATGGAGAACCGAACAGCGACCTACACGGCCACTCTAGGAAGTGAGCACGGACCAACCACGGCCGCAGCGGAGGCGACCGCAACGTCCGACCTTTTCCCCAGCCAAGACGTGCTCGACTCGTTGGAGGCAGGGAACTGATGCATCGCCTGTGTTCTCCACGAGTGGGATGATTCAGAGCCCACAATCGGCAACGACTTTCGCCCCAGCTATGCGGCCACCCTCCGCGTCCGGGCTGGCGCCCGCGACGACGTCATCGAAGACATCCTCCTACGTCCGACCACGCCTAAGCCACAACCGCCATCCTCGGATATATGCGTCAACAGCCCATCTGGAGTTTACGAATAGGCCGTTTGTTTCTACGGATTTCCGGCGTTTCCTTGACATACGTTGCCGGCGTCACGGTCAAGCTTCGGCCATGACCGGGACAAGCAGCGACCAACCGCGCCGGAGCGCTACATAGAAGCCGGAACCCGGATAGCCGTGATATGACACTCTGAGCTCCGAAGTAGCCGGTTGGGGGTTTCGCATGCGGCCGAGAGCTGGGCGTTTACGAGACGCGAGTCTTATAGAGGACCCTGTAGGCGCTACAGGGTCCTTACGGCGCAAGGACGAACATCGGCTCTCTGGCAAGCCATCCGGGCCTCGCGAAGGCAATTACGTTGAAGCCCTGGCGGTTGACGAGATCAGCGAGCTCGTCAACCCGCCAAGCCTCCATCAGCACTATCGCTCCGGATGTGTCTGCCGCCACGAAGTCCTTAAGTGAGCGCTCGGTCACTGCGTCGAATAGGAAATCTCTTTTCAATGGCAACGTGCAATTCAAGTGGTTTCTTACCCCTACCAAGTCGGCTTCCACCAGGGAGGTGTACTGAGCCCCCATTTTGTTGAGCACGAGATCATGGACACGGTGACTGTCGATGCTTATCAGTGATTCGTGGGCATCGAACGCCCTGTCCCTGGCGTCGAGGCAGAGGTACCGGAAAAGCGTCTCGCCAATGCCGTTTGATTCGTAGTCTGCCCGAACCATAAGCCGCATCCCGTACGCGATCCTTTCGCCTTCCTCTCGGAGGTAGGAGACCACATACTGACAAGCTATGACATTCCCGTCATCATCTACGAGCAATCCGATCTTGCCGTAGTCCAAGACTCGGGCGCTCTCATAAGGGCTTACTTCCCCGGCGATTTCTGGTGGGTATCTCGACGCTACCAGGGCATCGATAGCTGTCACATCTTCGATATTCGCCCAACGAAACTGAACGCCGGCTTCACGAAATCTTTGCAGGCAGAGTTCTCGGTGAGTCGAGAATTCCTGGGCGTTTGCTGTGATTAGAGTTCTGGGCTTCGGCCTTATCTTCCCCATGTCGGTAGCCATCACATGTGGTGTCCGGGCTGAATCCAGTGGCTTACGAGAACAGACCGCTTCCCGCTCATCAACTGGTTGGCAACATGCAATGTCTGGCTATCAAAGACGATGACAGTGCCTGCCTTTCCGGTACAAGTCTTGGGGACAAACTCATACTTCGCCTGCAGTCGCGCCACTTCATGGGGCCAGAAGCAACCGATATATGCTACGTCTGGACCTGCGGCGTAGCCTCGATCGTCTTTGCGATAGTTTGCAAACATCTCCAACTCCCGGCGGTACCGCCACGGTCCTTTGTGTGACCCAAGCAATATTCCCAGAGGAGCGTTTTCCTCTTCGACGTCGGAAAGATAAAGAAATACTTTGACTCGCTTCTTATAAGCGTCAAAATGGTAGAAGTTCTCGAAACTTGCCACGGGGCCTGTGTTCTCTTTTGTACGTGCAAAGGCTCGGTGCATGACAGCATTTGGCGAGATGTAGGCCTGAATGAGACTGCGTAAGGCTGCATCGTCAAAGAATTCCCGGAATTCCTCGCGTTCGTGTGCGTCCCCCAAGAAGCGGTCCGTCAACGGATCGTTCGGATTGTTGTGTTGCATCTCGGGGGTAGGTTCATAATCCAGACCATGGGTGGCGGCCAACATTTTAGCCGTCACATCCCCGGGAATGTAGCTTGGCAATACCGCAACTCCGGTCCGTATCAGATCGTCGTATGCATCCCCGAGAGTTGTCCTGGAACGGTTCGGATTCGTGGCCAATGCATGACTGATTTTCGTCCTCAGGAACTGAGCAGCCTTCATCTGGAATCTCCTGCGTAATAAAGTGAGTAGGGGTGAGGCCTACAGACGTTCAACGTATATGCCCCCACAATATCTGTGGACAAGCCGCTGTAAGCACATGACTCGAGTTATGACGTTAGATTTACGTCAAGAACGTCACGGCCAGTTGCCGCTCGGATTTGCCTTGACAATTCCGTGGTGTTGTGGCGCGATCACCTCTGTCCTTTGAACTTCATCGGAATCTCTTAGGTGCCTATGTCCTGTCATTAGGTCGCGGGGCTGTACCGGGCCCCGTAAGTAGGGTACTTCCAGATTAGTGAGCCTGCTCGTTTGATTATCTGGTCATCGATTTGTCAACCAATCGGCTCCACATTTTCGGTTAGATGGGCTGCGCTTGTAGTGCCGGGGATGGTCAGGATGTTTCAGCGTTGACGAACGACCCAAGCAATTGCAGAGCCAGCTCTTCGAAAGCCGCCAGAAAGAACAGATTTTTTGGGGAGGTTCGCGGATGAAAAACGACGCATGGCGGCGCATGTCAAGGTCGTCAAGAGTTGATCTCTGGCGCACTTGACCGGCGAGGAATCCGCGGCCAGGGGGCTGAATGCGACGAATGTCGCGCCGAGTTCGACGCACGCGTCCAGAACCCCGGTCTCGGGGTTGCGGTCCAAATAGAGAACTCGGACTGAACGCCGCTATCGGGTGAACGGTGTGGGCTCTCCGAAGCGTGGTCGCGGAGACTTCGGTTAGGCCTATTGCCCGGATTTTCCCATCATGTAGAGGGTCTGCCAAGGTCCAGGCGCTCTCTTCGATGGGGACAGTCCTGTCCAATACTATGGAGATAGTAGAGGTCTATGTAGTCTGTTTTCAGTCTCCTGAGTGCTTCATTGCACGCAGATTTAAGGGCGTCGGGCCTTCTATTGGTTTCTCGGCGCCCACGTACGGTTCTGAGACCGCATTTGCTGGCCAGGAAGAAATCGCTGCGTCGGGGGCCGAGGCTCTCGCCCAGGAGTGCTCTTGGCGCGAGACAGGAGCGCCTTATCCACTCCGCAGCAGAACTGTTCCGAATGCTCAAAGCCCATGGCCCCGGGCTCATCAGCAACGAGGAACTCTTGGACTGGGTCTACAACCTTCTCCACCCCTATCCGGAGCTGTTCAACCAAAACCCCCACGCCCTGCACCTGTACGCGATGGCTTGCGAGGAATTCGGCTGGGCTGATAAGGCCATCGCGGCCTATGCCGAATCCGCTGCGCACGTCTCCCTCATCGAGGATCCCGCCCGTGAAGCCGCGGCCTACACCGCACTGGCCCGCCAGTACTACGACTGCGGCGACATCGACAGCGCCTCGCGTGCCGCCTCGCAAGCCATGTTCCTCAACCTGCACGTCGGGGACACCCCAAACTGGCCGTCCACCGGCTCTATGACTTCTGCCTTCGTACGGCCAAAACCCAATCGGGCAGCCTCACCACGCCGCGTATGGACAGGATCACCACCGCCATCAGCCACTACGCCCGGACAGCCAGGACCCTTTACACCTCTCCTCCGGTCCGGACACGACGACATCGCGCAGGCCGATCCCGATGCCGTCGCCGGTCGCCTTGACCGCCGCCTCTTTTCGCACCCAGTAGCGGAGCACGTCGACGGGGGTCGCGGCGCGCTCCCCATCACCCAGTAGCTGGCCGGCGAGGTCACGTAGGTCGTCCCCTGCATCGGGTTCTACGTCGAGCCCTATGGGGCCAGAGCGGGTGATCGCGACGCCGACCACATCACTAGCGTGGGCAATCGACAGATGCAGGCCGCTGCCGGGCACGCGCGGCCTCCCGTGGTCGGCGCTGCAGTGTTCGCAGCGGCGGTCGAGCTCGACACACCGCGGATTAATTCCGAGCTCGGCGGCGATGGCACGCTTGGCCAGCACCGTCGAAGTGGTGAACCGGCCCCGGTCACCCGTCTTACGCAACCGCGACAGGCGCCGTAGTTCCGCGTCCGTCAACAGGGCGAGCTCCGACTCATCGGGGGGGCAAGGTGAGCGCCCAGTGCACGATGGTCTTGGTGAACCACCCTTCCCAACCTCTCCGCGCATCATCTAAGCTTTCCACGGGTCCAGCCCGAGGACCAGCTAGGGGGTGCGCGGTCGTGATCCCGGTGCGCAGCGCAATAAGGCCCATGGACGACGAACTGGCCCGCCCGCCGCGCGACGTCGGCTCGGCGGATCTGCAGCCTATCCGTCTCCGGGAGCTCGCCGACCGCGACCCCGCCGCCTTCCGCAGGCTCTGTTTCCGGCTGTCGCGATGGCCTATCGTCACTGCCGAGGACGAGCTCGCCCTTTCCGAGTACATCCGGTCGGGCCCGATGTCGGTCATCGACCCCGGCCAAGGGGTTAGCGGCGAGCTGCTCGACGAGTTCCAGCGGCGGCTCGGGCTGCAACGCTCCCACGGTCTTACGGTGAACAGCGCGACCAACGGGCTGCACGCCGCCTACCGCGCGGTAGGCGTGGGCCCGGGCGTGCGAGTTGCCGCCATCGGCTACACTTTCCACGCCACCGTAACGCCTGCGCTCGACCTCGGCGCGCATCCGATCCTAATGGACGTCGATCCGGTTACGGGGAACCTTCGCTACGAGGAGGTTCTGCGCACGCTCGACGCCCATTCCGATGTGCAGGCGATTGCGCTCAACCACAACTGGGGTGTGCCCTGCGCCGACATCGGACGCATCGCCGAGCTCTCGCGGTCGCGCGGGATCCCACTCATCGAGGACTGCTCGCACGCGCACGGAGCGTCCGTCGACGGGACTCCCGTTGGCGGATTCGGCACCGTCTCAGTGTTCAGCATGCAGGGCAAGAAACTCGTGCCAGGGGGGGAAGGCGGGCTCTGCTTCACCGACGACGCGGCGCTGCACGCTGCCATGCTACTGGTCGGCCATTACGGATTCGGGCGTGCCGGCACGCCCGAAGACGAGTCGCTGCAGCAAACCGGGCTCGGGGGCCTGCAGAACCGGATGCACCCCCTAGCCGCCGTGCTGGCGCGCAGCCAGCTGTGCCGCCTCGATCGCGTGCTGCGCAACCGCGCAGAGAACGCGGCGCGGCTGCGCGAGGCGCTGCGCGAGGTGCCGTATCTCTCCTTCTCGGAACCCCCGGCCGCCCACCGCTCGAGCCACTACGCGTTCCGCGCCCGATTCGAGCCGGAGGGCGCCGACGGCGCGGCCCTCGTCGACGTCATAGCGACCCTGCGTCGCGCTGGGGCGCCGGTCGAGCTCGATCGCGGCGGACCGCTCAGCCGCAAGACGATCTACCGGGAGCAGATCGATAGCCCGGTCTCGCGGCTCGACCCTGCGCGGCCACTCTACACCGATCACGATCTGCCGAACGCCACCGAGTTCTGCCGCCGGTCAATTATCCTCCCGGTGTTCTCGCGCGACCCCGCCGTGGTCGGAGACACGATCGACGTGATCGCGGAACGCATCCATGTCAGTCGAAAGACTATGCCATGACCAGAGACCGGACGGCCGCGCCTGCGCTCACCGATGCCGAGGTCGCCGAGTTCAAGCAGCAGGGCATCCTGGTGCTGCGTGGCGTGCTCGACGAGGACGAGGTCGCGCGCCTCGTCGGAGAGTGCGACCGTCTGATCGCCGACCCGGCAACGCCGAGCCGTCAGCAGCAGGCGGACGGCACTTGGGACAGCATCCGCAACACGATCGCCGGATCCCACGAGGCTCGACGGCTCATCGCGCACCCCAACGTGCTGCCGGCAATCGTGCGCCTGATGGGCACCAATCTGCGCATCATCACGTCGCACCTGATCTACCGGAACGCCGACGAGGCCCCCGCCCCCGGCCAGGAGCGCATCCCGTCGTGGCACCGCGACATCGCGCACGTCAGCACGGATCTCGGTTTCGCTCACACCCCGATGCTGCAGATCAAGGCCGCGTTCTGCCTCGCCGATTTGGCCGGTAAGGATTCCGGAGGCACCGTGTTCCTGCCCGGCAGTAATCTTTTCACGATGCGCCCCTCGATCGCGCCGGGTGAGGACCCACAAGGCGCTGTTGAGCCGGAGCTTCGGGCGGGCGACTGCCTGCTGTTCGAGAACCGCACCATGCACGCCGGCGGCTGGAACCTATCGGGACGGGTGCGCAAATCGCTGATGATCGCCTACGGATACCGCTGGCTCGCCCCGGCGGACTACCGGCGGCAGTCCGAGGAAGCGCGTGCCCAGATGTCTGAGGTCGAGCGCTTCCTCGTGGGCGAGTCGCGGGCCCCATCGGAGGAGTTCATCCTAGGCGGTTCGGGGAGCCCGCTCGACGCCTACCTAAGCTAGTCTCCTGACGCATGTACCCGACAGTTTGCGAGAGAAAGAGCTTCAGATGAGCGTATCCGGACCATGGGTCGTCCTCGCGGCGAGTGTTGTCATCTCTGTGCTGGTGTTCATCGTCGTCCGCCGCTTCCGCGGCACCAAGAACCAGATGCTGGTGGCGGACCGGTCGGTCGGTGTACTGACTGGCGGGCTGTCGGTGGCTGCTGCCTGGGTGTGGGCGCCGGCCTTGTTTGTGTCCTCGCAGAAGGCCTACGAAAGCGGCGTGGCGGGGCTGTTCTGGTTTGCCCTGCCCAACGCGCTCGCGCTCGTACTCTTCGCGTTCATCGCCCACCGCGCTCGCACGATGCTGCCCCAAGGCTACACGCTGCCGGAACTCACCCGGCACAGGCTCGGCATCACCGCACGCCGGGTATACATGAGCGTCGAGTTCGTCGTGCAGACCTACGCGGTGATCGTCCAGTTCACTGCCTGCCTGCTGCTGCTTCAGCTACTCACCGGTATCGACCGTGTGCCGCTGCTGATCGTGGTCGCGGCATTGTTCACGGTCATCGCGACGACAAGGGGCATCCGGTCTAGCATCACTGTCGACATCGCCAAGGCTGGCATGATCGCCGTGCTCGCGATCCTCATCGTGCCACTGCTCGCGAGTTCGCGCGACGCCCTCGGAGAAGGCCTCGGCGGGCTCGCCGGCACGGTGAACCCACTCGACCCCGCACTTATATGGACCTTCGGCATCCCAATCTCGATCTCACTGCTCTCGGGCATTACCGTCGATCAGCAGCAGTGGCAGCGGGCTTTCTCGATGCGGCAGGCTACGGTGAGGCGGACCTTCCTCTGGGGAGCCCTGCTGTTCGCGGCCGTGCCGATCGTGCTCGGAATCCCAGGGTTCGTCGCTGCGGGAGGCCTCGCATCCGGTGACATCACCAACCACCAGCTCTCTGGATTCCATGCGGTCGCAGCCTACCTTCCTGGGTTCGGCGTCGCGGTCTTTGCCTTCGCAGTGGTATTCGCGCTCGCGGCTGCGGGCGCCTCCGCACTGTCGGCAGTCGGCTCAGTCGGCGGCGTGGACCTCTACAAGGGTTGGGTCCACCCTGATGCCTCCGACGCGCAGGTAGCGCGTGCGAGCCGGATCACCATGATAGCGATCGTGCTGATCGGTCTCGGCGTCGCGCTCATCCCGAACGTGCAGGTCTTGTACCTGCTGCTGCTAGTTGGCTCGATCCGCGCCGCCTTCATGGTGCCCACCTTGCTCATGCTGTTTTGGCCGCGGCTCACTAACGCCGGCGCTCTCGCCGGGATTACGAGCGGGATGGTTGTCGGTCTGCCGGTGTTCACTCTCGGCAGCATGCTGCGGCTCACCACGCTGCAGACCTTCGGAGTGCTGCTGCCGGTCGTGGTCAGTGCCGTAGTCAGCTTAGTGGTGTCGCTAGTCCCGCGGCGCGTCGACTCCGTCCGCGTCACCGGCCAGCCAGCCGCCGATGACGTGGAGGTGCCGTGACACGGTTTCCGCTCACGTCGCGCCAAGGGCGCATGTGGATCGCGCAACAGCTCCGCGGCCAGGAAGCCGTCTACCAGATCACCGTGGCATTCACACTACGCGGCCCGCTGGACGCGGACGCGCTGGAGCGCTCGGTGCATGACCTTGCCCAGCGCCATCCGGCGCTGCGCTCGCGGGTCGACACGGCCCATGGCCTGCCCGAACAGGTAGTGATCGATGCCTGGTCAGCGTATTCGGTCCGCGACCTTTCGGCATTGACCGGCGCGGACCAGCTGCAGGCGGAGCGTCGCGAGGTAGACGCGGCATCCTCCACAGGTATCAATCTGGCAGTCGAACCCGCGCTGCGGGTGCGGCTGCTGCGCCTCGGCGATTCACGGCACCTTCTAATTGTCTGCGTGCACCACATGATGTGCGACATGATCTCGATGGACATAATCGGGCGCGACCTGACTGAGCTCTACAACGCGCGGGTCGAGGCTCGGGCGGCGCAGCTGCCGGAGCTGGAACTGACGTACGGCGAGTACGCGGTCGCTGAGAACGCGCTCGCCGAGGGACGCAGCGCTGCCGTCGACCATTGGGTCTCCATCCTCGACGGCGCGCCCACCCGGCTTGCGCTGCCTTGGGACGCCTCCGGCTCGGCGACGAGCCGCGGCTCTAGTGCCGTCGAGGGCCTCACCTGTGCGCGGAGGACCCTGACGGGATTGCGTGAGAGCGCGGGCCGGTACCGCGCCACGCTGTTCGTGGTACTGCTGGCCACATTCCATTGCTACCTGCAGCGAATCACCGGCCACGACGTAACGAACGTGGGCACCTTCGTGGCGGTGCGACACCGGCGCGAACTGGAGAACATGGTGGGCCTGCTCTTCGACGAGGTCCCTGTGGTCGCACGGCTCTCCCCCGGGACGAGGTTCTCTCAGGTGGTCGGGTCGGTGCGCGCGCAGCTCGTCGACGCGCTTCGGTACACCGGCGACGGGGTCGCGGACGCTTCGAGGCGTATGGAGGACCTCGCGACACCGACCGCGCCGCCGTTCAACGTCACCATGCAGATGTACAAGCGTTCGCCCGGTCGGCTCGCCTTCGATGGGCTTGAGGCGGAACAACACCGGGTCTTCGTGGGCGCGAAGTACGACCTCATGCTATACGCGGCAGTGTCGGATACCGGGCTCGACCTATGGTTCAACTATGACGCCGCCCTATTCGAGCGCGAGACCGTACGGCGCCTGCTGCAGGGGATGAACCACCTGCTGGGTCAGATCGCCGCCGTTGGCGACCCTCTCGTGGAGGACCTCGAGGTAGTCCCCCCGGCCGAGCGCGCGCGCCTGCTTCAGGCTGCGCGCGGTCCGATGACCGAGTACCCGTCCGACGTCGGGATCGACGCGCTGTTCCGCGCGACCGCGGCAGATTATCCAACTCGTACCGCCGTCCTTTGGCCATCAGGGGCGGGGAAAACGGCCAGCATGACTTACGCCGAGCTGGATGCCCAGGTGCAGAATGTCGCGGGACAGCTAGCAGGGTCGCGCGTCGCCCCCGGTGGCGTGGTCGGCGTGCTCGCCGAGCGCGACGGTCGGCTCGCCTCGGCCTATCTCGGAGTGCTGCGCACCGGAGCAGCAGTGCTGCTGCTCGACTCCGACACGCCGCCAGCGTACGTGCGTGCAGCCCTGACCGAAGCTGGCGCGACCATGGTGCTGGCAGACAGTGCGGCGCGCGGACGGCACGCCCTGGCAGGGTTCCCTGTCGTCGAACTCGAGGAGGCGCTGGAGGCGGGTGCGGACGGCACGTTCCGGGCGGTGGACCCAGGGCGGGATGCACCCGCGTTCCTAGTACGCACCTCAGGTACCACTGGCCCCTCCAAGGCGGTCGTGCTCGGCCACCGGGGCGTGGTGAACCAGGTGTACCACCGTCGTGCGATCTTCGACGTGACCCCGCAGAACGTGATCGCGCTGAGCCTCTCGGTCGCGTTCTCCGCCCTGCCGATGCAGCTGCTCGTGCCGCTGCTGTCCGGTGCGACCCTCGCCATCTGCGATGCTCCGACCGCCAGCAGCCCGAAGACCCTGTTCGAGTTCGCCGACGACGCCGGGGTGACGATGCTCGAGGTGACCCCGTCGCTGCTGGCGGGCCTGCCGGCCCACGTGACCGCACCTCGCGCGCTCGGCACTATCATCACTGCCGGCGAGAAGCTGTCGCGGCGTCTTGCCAACGACGTCATCGGGCGCTTCCCCGGCGTGCGCCTCGCGACCACGTGGGGGCAGTCGGAGGCGGCTGGCATCATGTGCTGCGGCTTCGTCTCGATTGGTGCCGAGATGCAGGAGGTCTCCGAGGGCTTTCCGTCGGCCAACAATCGACTGTATCTGCTCGACGAAAGGATGCGGCCGGTGCCGTTCGGTGTGGACGGCCACGCCTACTTCGCGGGGCCAAGCGCGGCGCTCGGGCAGGTTGGCACCGCGGCGGTGAGCACGGCGTTCAGCGACGACCCTTGGGTGCCTGGGGAGCGCATGGTGCAGACTGGCGACCGCGCGATCCGCAGGCCGAACGGCAGCGTGGTCGTGCGTGGGCGCCTCGACTCGGTGGTCAAGGTGCGCGGGAATCGGGTGGATCTCGGTGACGTGACTGCCGCGCTACGTGCCCACCCGCGCGTGCGTGACGCGCTCGCCGTCGTCCAGCCTGTTGGCGATGAGGTTGAGCTGTGGGCGCATGTGTACGCGGATCCCGACCTGCGCCCCGCGGACCTCCACGACGCCCTCCGCGGCCGCCTCCCCGAATTCATGCGCCCGCGGCTGCAGTTCGAGCCTGGCCCCTTTCCGCGTACATCAAGCGGCAAACTCGACGTACGGCGACTGCCGCCGATCGCACCCCTGTTTCTCCACCAGGAACAGACCCAGCCGCTCACGCCTTGGGAGCAGCGGATCGCGGAGCAGTGGGAGCGCACGCTCGGCGTGCCCGTCGACGGTGCCAGCGACTTCTTTCAGCTCGGCGGACACTCACTGAAGGCCATGGCGCTTTGCGCCGCCGTTGCCGACGTGCTCGGCGTGCCGGTCTCGGTGAAGCTCGTGTTCGAGCGTCCGGTGCTTCGAGACTTCGCCGCGGCCGTTGCCCACATCAACAGTCGGGGGACGGGTGCCGAAATCTGAGCGTGCGGCCATCCCACTCACCCCGGCGCAGGGCCGCATCTGGGCCGACCAGCTGTTGAGGCCCGGCAGCGCGTTCTACAACATCAACCGCGTCGTCGAGGTCGAAGGTGCCCTGGACCTTCCGCGGTTGGAGAACGCGCTCACACTGGTCTGTGCCGCGCACGACTCGCTCCGCTTCCGGTTTGGCGAGACCGGCGGGGTGCCCCACCAGTGCCCAGTCCCGGTGACGGGCACCGACGTGCTGCGGGTGCACGATGTCTCAGCAACCGACGAGCCCGGGCGCGAGGCGCGGCGCCTGCTACGCCAGGAGCAGCTCCGGCCGATGGACCTCGTAACGGAGGGGCCGCTGCGGGTGCTCGCAGTGCAGACCGCGATTAACCGGCACGTGCTGCTGTTCCAGACACACCACATTGTCTCGGACTGGTGGGGAGGCGGCGTCTTCTTCCGCGCTCTCTCGCGCGCTTACACCGACGGCGCGCTTCCGCGGGATCCGGAGGCGCAATTCCGCGGTTACATCGAGCGGCAGCTAGCCAACGACGGCCAGCGCATCCACGCCGATACGGCCGCCCTCGCGGCCTACCTCGCCCCGCGTGTCGAGCGGCTGGAGCTGCCCTATCGCGTCGACCCGGCTGCGGCGCGACGCACGAGCGGCTCGGTGCATCTCGGCGTGGGCGCTGAAGACAGAGCGAGGCTGATGCAGCAGGCGGCCGCCGGGGCAGCGAGCGAGTACATGTTCCTCCTCGCCGCACTGTCCTGTGTGCTGCAGCGCTGGACCGGATCGGAGGAGTTTACGCTCGGCGTGTACGTCGCCGACCGCAGCACCCCGGCGACCGCGGACATGATCGGCCTGCTGTTCGAGGGGCTTCCCGTGCGCGTCGCCGTCGACTCGACCACAACTTTCGCAGAGGTACTCGGCCAGGTGCGTGACGGCGTGCTCACGCTGCTCACGCATCCCACGGCCGACCCGGAGGAGCTCGCACGGGAGCTCGGCGGTGCCGCCGGTGGCATGGCGACCCTGTTCGATGTGACCTTCCAGATGTACCCGGCGCGCACCAGCGCGCCCCGGCTCGGCACGCTGCGTACGCGCGGAAGCCGCCTCGTGCAGGAGACGCTTCACGACCTCATGGCCTACGCGCACGATGGGCCGGACGGGCTCGAGCTTCGCCTACAGTACGACGCATCGCTTTTCCGCGAAGACGCCGTCGCCGCAGTGCTCGCTGCCTGGCGGTCGGTGCTGGTCGCGGCAGCGTTCGACCCCGCGATGCCGGTCGCCGACCTCGACCTCGGCACGGGCAGCCATGCGGCTGGCTCGAGAGTCGAGGGCGCCCGTATCGAAGCCGCGACAAGCCTGCTGACCGAGCTGGCGCGCGCCCTAGAAGGCGACCCTGGACGCGCCGTGCTGCTCGACGCGGATGATGCTGCCGAGCCCTGGACCGCGAGCCGGCTGGCCTCCGCCGTCGATGGCGCTGGGCAAGCCCTGGCGGCCCGGGTGCCGCCGGGAGGTATGGTCGCGCTCCTCGCGCCGGTCGGGCCGATGATGATCGTCGCCTGGCTCGCGCTTCTGCGCTCCGGCGTCATGACGCTGGTGCTTGATCCGAACGAGCCGGCGAATCGGTTCCGCTATATGCTGCGCGACAGCGGGGCGCAGTTGCTTGTCTGCGATGCTGACAGCCCGGCTTTCGCGTTCGTACCCGAGGACCTGCCGCGCCTGCACCTTGAGGAGCTGGCCGAGCACCCGGACGGCTCCTCATGGGCGGGGGAAGTTGCGCTACCGGACGCGGACGACGATGCGCCTGCCGCCCTCGTCTACACGTCCGGCTCGATGGGCCGGCCGAAGGGCGTAGTCCTGAGCCGGTCGGGACTGTACAACCAGGCGAGGCACCGCATCGACCTGCTGGGGCTTGCGTCCGGCGTCAGCTCGGGCGTCACGCTGTCGGCGCACTTCGTTACGTTCCCTCTCGAGGTTCTCTCAGCCCTCCTGTCGGGTGCAACGCTCACCTTGTTTCCGCGTCATCTGCTGCAAAGCCCCGCCGAGCTGCTGCGCTCGTCCGGCGGCAAGCATCTCGAGGTTGCTGAGCTCTCCGTGGCGGGCCTCGACGCCGTATTATATGCCACCGAACAGACGGGAGAGACGCCGGATCTTCCGCGCCTGCGCACGGTACTCGTCGCGGGTGAGAAGCTGCGCCCTCGGCTCGCGCGCCGGTTTTCGCGATGCTTTCCCGGCATCCGCCTCGTCAACGCCTACGGTATGACTGAGACCTCGGGCATGGTCGCGAGCACGATGGTGACCGACCCGGCCGCCTTCACCGAGGGCGGGCCCACGCGCAACTGTGTGTTGGAGGTGGTCGACCGGCGCGGACACGTGGTCCCACGCGGCTGGGCGGGCGAGCTGCGCGTCTCGGGCCGGCAGGTCTCAACCGGCTACTGGCGCAAGCCGGGACTTACTGCCGAGCGATTTGGCATCGGGCCGGACGGCCGCTGGGTAATGACGGGCGACCTAGCGCGCATGACACCGGAGGGCGCCGTCGAGATCCTTGGCCGCATGGACGATCAGCTGTCGCTGCGGGGATTCCGTATCGAGCCGACCGAGATTTGCCGAATTATTGAGGCGCACCCCGCGGTAATGCGCGCGGAGGTGGTGCTCTGGCCGGTTACCGAGGGCGACGGCTATCTGGTGGCATACCTGCTCGCCAGCCCGGACGTGCCGCAGTCGGAGCTGCGCGAGCACTGCCTCGCCCACCTGCCCCCGGCCATGGTGCCGCGGCAGTTCGTGTGTGTAGAGGAGTACCCGCGCGGGCGAACCGGCAAGCTCGACCGCCACCTGTTGCCAGCCCCTCCAGAGCTCACGGCGCCCGCGCGGGCCCCATCCTCGCCGCTCGAACTGGCACTCGCTACGATCTGGCGCGATGTGCTGGGCGTCCAGGAGTTGTCACTCGACAGCGACTTCTTCGAGATCGGCGGTCAGTCGCTCGCGGCCGTGCGCGTCGTGGCTCGCATCGATGCCATACTCGGGGTGCAGCTCAACGCGAACGCGGTGTTCGAGCATCCCACTCTGGAGTCGCTCGCCCAACGGGTGTCGGCCGGCTCTGCCTGAAGTGGGTTTCAGACCTCCAAGCTCTTTCCCGGGCGGCTGGCCAGAAGCGGTATAAGCAGCTCCACCAGGGCCGGGTTAAGCCCAATCGTGCGCTTGCCAGTACCAGTCTTGGTGGCTCCGATGTAGAACTGGGACTGGCCATCCCGTTTCCAGGCCTTGTTTATTCGCGCCGTTGGCGGCTTGGAGAGCAGATCGACGTCAGCGACCGTCAGGGCCGTGGCTTCCCCGAACCTGGTTCCAGTCATTACAAGAAAATTCGTGAAAGCCTTGTACCGCTCCCCCATGCCCCCATGATCAGGCTGAACTCAGCATGGGTGAGGAACATGGCTTCATCCTCAGCCTTTTCGATGGGCGGCAGCTGCACGACGACAAGGGTTGCGGGGGATGTAACCAAGCATCTCGGCGGTATTCATGGCCGCCGAGATCAATCCGTGCACGTTGTAGGTCGTCTTCGGTGAACGGCCCTTGTCATTACGGCGACAAGCGGCTATCGAACGCTTGCAAGCCAGACGCGAGCCGCTCGTAGAAGTACTTCGAGACAACGTCGTGGAGCTGGACGCCGTTGCCCAACAAGAAGCAGCGGTCGCTGCCGGCCGCGACCGGCGTGAGCGAATTGCGTTCCTCCAGGGCCGGGTCAGTCAGGAACTCGAAAGGGGCGTCGACGTCGCCTCAAACCTCGCCGAACTGCGAAACGCTGAGCGTCGGTACCACGGACAGCTCGCGCGGTTGGAGGACATCAGTGAGCGCGACGATCCCGGCGCCGCTCTCCGCGCTGCGATTGACTCAATATCTGAAGTGATGACCGACTATGCGCGTTACCTACAGCTAGAGGGTTCAGAACATTACGTCCGCCTCGACCCTGTCGAGTTGACCGTAGCCGTTCAGCGCCCTGGGGGCCGCGTTCCGCTTGGACGTATGGGAAGCACAGAAAACTGGGTCGGGTACCACATGGTGACGCACCTGGCACTCCACCATTGGTTTACGACCAACCATCGACCGGTTCCCCGATTTGTCATATTCGATCAGCCGACGCAGGCGTTCTTCCCTGAAGAGGTCGTCGATGCCGCGGACGATGAGAACGCCGACTGGGAAGCTGTGCGGAGACAGTTCACCCTCATGCGAGACGTGGTTTCGACGCTCACGGGCGAACTCCAAGTGATCGTGTGCGATCACGCGAACCTTGCAGACGACTGGTTCCAAAGCGCGGTCATCGGGAACTGGCGAAACGGCGTCGCCTTCATCCCCAGCGACTGGCTGTTGCTGCTGCAGTGATGTGGGGCCTGACACTGTGCCTTCTGCCGGACCTGAAGCGGCGCAAGGATCAGAGCATCCTGGTGGCCGCCGTGACCATATCTACTGCACTGACACTCAACGTGGACAGGATCTACATCGCGGGGGACCAGCTTCTGGGGCATCGCAATGCCAGAATCCAGACCACGATGACGGCCATCGCTGTGACGACGACGGCCCCGGCCGCGCCCCCGGCTGACCCGGGCGCCAAAGAGACGACGTTCCATTCCCTGCCCGAGTCCGCTGGAGCCTTTTCGAATCCGAAGAGCCGCATGAACAGCACATAGGGATCTGTCCCCATGGAGTCGAGCAGCGCTGACGACGCTGAATCGCTGACGGCGGTCAGCTGGCGAACCAGGAAAACAGCGCCGGCCACCATGGGGACGGCTGCGGCGCCGCCTACCAGTGCCCGCACGAGGCGGCGAGGCTGCTGGCTGATCAGAGCAGACAACAACTGCAGGATCATGACAATGACGAGCGGGGTCATCATGACGATGACCCACCAGTTCGTCAGCCCTTCGACAGCGAGCCATTGCGAATCATCAACATCTGAGACGCTGAAGGCGCCCGTGATGAAAGACCAGATCCATGAAGCGACGTTCTGGAGGATGTTCGCGAAGAAGGCTGTAATGGAACCTTGGACACCGTCGTTGGCTTGGGATACGAGACCGCATCCGGGCGGCCACCATCCGTTCAGATCACACTCGACCGGCATGGCTGAGAGTGCCTAGAATCCGAGCGGGAACGCGGTCTGGGACCACAGGATGTAGCCATTGATGCCGCCCAGAATCGCAGCCACCGGGCCAGTCCACAGCAAGATCACCCCGCCGCCGGAGGCGAGCCGCGACGACTGGCTGAGCTTGCCGGCCAGAAGCATCGCCGCGCCGATGATCGCCACAATCGCAATCACGATGAAGGCACCGACCAGGATGCCGCCACCGATCTGCTTCAGCGATTCAAGGAAAGGAAAGTTTGCGTTGGGGGTGATTCCAGGGTCTACTGCTGCCAGAAACATCGGGGGCTCCATCTGTTGTCTTGCACGGGGAATGAGACGTTGGGCTCACGACTTCATGGACTTTGCGGGGCGGGGCGACATGACCTGTGGTAGTGATGGGGTACGTCCCGGAGGGACCCATGCAGCAGCTACGTCTCTCTGCCGTATGGGTCGAGGACGACCGCCGGCGCGCGATACCCATCAGTCAGGCCCACCCAATCGTCCAGGCGCGTTACGATATCCCGGCGCAAGCTTGCCAACCGTGAACACGACTGCGGCATGCTTCCGGTCGTGGCGGGCAGAAGCCCATACCACCGCAGGCCCTTTGAGGACCGGGCCGGCGCCAAAAGGGAATCCACATAGGCGGAGGTATTCCGTGAGTCAATGCAGCTGAGCATTTGTGGGCCAATGGGGCTGGAACGATAGTGCAACTGTGAGCCGCGGATTGCCTGGGGCCCGCCCATCGGAAGGATCTCGGATGCGCCATCCACGTATCGCCCCATCTGCCCATCGCCTCACGGCCATGGCTCTCCTGCTGTTCGCGCTGCCGTCGCTGACAGGATGCGCCCTACTCGAAGTCACCCCGAACGGGGTAAGCGTCGCCGCCCAGGCCGCCGGCCGGCATTTGAAGTCCGTGCCTTTGGACGAGACAGTGCTAAAGAAGCTGTCCACAACGTACTCTATGGAGCGGCAGGCAACTCGAAAAGGCAGCACCGCTTGTTGAAACCCAACCGGTCTGGAAGGCCCAGTTATCCAAGATCAATGAGACGGTCGATGCCGTTGACGACACTGAGCCGGCCGGCATCGGTCTTGACGTGGCGTGTGATGCGCTCGATGGCAAGATCCGGACCGGAATGGACATCACCGTTTCTGTCATGAAGAGCGTCGGTTCCGGTACGCCGCAGCTCAAGGTCACGGCGCTGATTGAGTCGATGCAGGAGCTGTACGCGCAGTTGAAGAAGACCTTAGAAACCGGGGATGAACAGCAGAAGTCCGCTGTCGCGCTGATGTGTTCCACGTACTCTGTTCTGCCTGCGAAGTAGCCCCTGCCTGATGGCCAGGACGCTGGGGCCCGCCAATGGCACGCTCGGTTCAGCGCTGCTCCGCGTCAGCTCGGCCAGACCTGTTGGTAGGCCAAGGGCCATCCACGACGGTCATCCGGATGTGTCCGAAGATGCTTCGGACTGAAGCCGGGAGGTGTTCCCGGAGGTCCTTCGAATTGTGCGGGCCTGTGTCAGGTTCCCGGGTATGGATGAGGAACCGGTTTGGCAATCACTGCATGTAGGCCAGTGATGCCGGGCCGGTTCTTAGCGGCAATGCTCAGCGGGGTTCCTGACCGTTTCAAGAGCGAAAAGATCGCCCAAGCGGCCAAACGATTCGGCCCGGCATGATTGTGTCGTTTGTTCAGTGAATGCGGCGTTCAGGTTTGCCCGGCTGAAACCCGACAGGGTCCAGCCCAAGGGCGGGGCGATGGATGGCCGGGTGGTCGGCGAGACAACGACCACCCCTGATGGGATGGTTTTCCGGAACTGGCCCTGCACGGCGGTGCAGGCACTGCTTACTGGGGGACAAACGTTCTCCAACCCCGAGACGATCCGCTGGATCCAGGCAGCGCTGGTGACCTGGGTTTGCTTGACTCTGCTGTCCGTGAGCGCGATAAGAGGGTCGGCTGTTTTGTGTCCTGCGGTTTCAATGTCCCCACCCATGGAGTTCTGGGCGTACAGAAGAACGGGGAGAATAAACGGTTCCTCCTCCGTCCCCTTTGCGGCGGTGTTGGCCTTCATGATTCGCTCGGCGACTTCCGGTGCCAGGTCAGCGAGAGTCGAGAGCCCGGTGTTGTCGGCGTAGCCGCCATCTACGAGCTGAACCAGATCGGGCGAGTTGCAGGGGCCGTCGCCTTTGGGGAGCCGTCCGGCCGGGGTGACAAACGGGAACCGGGCCGAGAGCATCGCTGCCGTGGACCACCGCAGCTCCGCTGCGCATTTGCCGGATCCGGTGAGCTGTTGAAAACTGATGGCCGCAGCGGTTCCGTTTCCTGCCGCGTCGCAGGCGACGTCATGTCCGGAGGGCGGCGTGTCGTCCGTGGGAAGGGGAGTCTGCATCCCGACGATGATCCTGCACCCTGAAACGGAGTCGGTGGAGTTCAGGAGAAGGGTCCCGGTGAGTGCCACCGGCTGCGCTGAAACGTTCTCAGCGAGCTTGTCCGCGCGGCTTTCCCAGGCCATTTCGATGAGTGCGGCCCGATCGTGCCACGCGAGCGGTCCGTTTGAGAGCGAGGGGATGCGGATGCCGGTTACGGTTGCGATGCTGTCTCCCCCCAGATACCCTGCCATCGCGGTCGAGAGAGTCCTGGAATCGGACAGATCATTCAGGTCAGCGCTGATATCACCCTTTTTTGCGCCGTCGCCAACTGCCGCGCTGAGGACCAGGCCGACGGATCCGCCGCTGACGCCGCTTGAGAGCAAAACGGAATCCGAGACGCAGGGATCCTTTTGGGCGAGCGCTTCCATCGTCCGCCCTGTCCAGTACGCGGCCCGGATTCCGCCGCCTTCGGCAGCGACGAGCAGGACAGGCCTTACATATCCTTCGCTGGTTGGGCTCCCGGGTTCCTCTTCAACCGCGGGGGTGTTCGGTGCCGCCGCCGGGGGCATGTGGACGGGCACATCCGGTGGCGCCGGTTGCAGCGGTATAGTGCTGGGTGTTGTCTGCGGAAGCTGTTGCGGAAACGTCATGTGGCAGACCGGCGGTGGTTTACTAGTCCATGATTTCCACGCCGAGGCCACTATCTGGTCGTCCAAACCCGTGTTGAGGCCATCGGAGCTGTTCCCGCCGCCACCGGAGACTGTTTCGGCGGTGGTGCTTCGAATCGCGTGAAGGGCCCCGATGCCGCCGTTGAGGCCGGCAACAATGGGAACGGCAAACAGGAGGGTCAACACTGGAGTTGCTCGGAAATGGAAGACTTCGAAGGCCGCGGGCGGCCGTTCCTGTTGAAGGGAGAGCACGATTGCCCCGATGAGGAGTGACCAGGACCCGAGAGCGCAGATGGTCATCGCCGCGGCGCCGAGGAATCCGGCGAATTCGAAGGGCCAGAGGGCCGCGCCGATCAGGAACGCCAGACTGATAGCTATGACGATCAGTAGCATCGTTAAGTTGGTTCTCATGCGAACGCTAGGGTCGATCAGAAACGGGTTTAGCCATGTCTTCGAACCAGTGATAGCCGTGGGACGGTAAGGTTCCTCTGCTGGCGTTTCCACTGGGGTTATTCGCCTCGCCGCTGTGACCACGACCCTGGGGTTCGCATATGTGTGGCGGCAGACCCACCGCATTCCTATAACCGGCAGAGCGAGTATTCCCACAATACCTCCGGCGAAAAGCCACATGGCTCCGGTCGTGTCGGCGCCGGCAACCGAGTATCCGGCTGCTGTGATCGCCATTGGAGCGGTAAACGCGCGTACGAGGCTCAGGGACCCGACGGAAGATAGCAGAACCGCGATCACGTCTCCGGTCCTGACCGTAAATTCCGCCCTGCGAAGGTGCTCAAGCTTCTTATCCGGCGAACGAGTCGTTAGCTGTCTACGACGGTTCTCATACCAGGATTGAGCACGGTTCTTGACCCATTTGAACCAGGGCATCTTCACGAACCAGGGCACCCTTGTAAGGGCAAACACGACAAGGATCAGCGTCGCAGGCAGGGCATAGAGAAGCATGCCCCATTCCATGACCCCATAAGCGCGATAGGAAGCGACCAACCCCACGAGAACGACGACAAGGGAGGACATCCACCAGTGCGTCTTTGCGGCTCTAAATGGAGGCGTAGAACGGACGTACGTCATCCATTCCATCCGCGAGCGCCATCTGCCGATGAAGAAGAAGATGGTGGAGACGATGAGGAGGGAGATGGTTGCTGCGATGGCGTGCCGGATGCCTGTGTTTCCGCCGTCGAGCCATTGCCGGTGTACATCGGGTAGTTGGTCGAAGATGTTTCCCAGGGGCACCAGTGAGAGGGTCCCGAGGAGAAGAAGAACGATGAGTGCGAGCCGGTGGGTGTAGAGAGCGTGGCGTGCTCTTGATGCGTATGTCGCGATGGAGGAGCGGATAGGCTGGCTGCGGATGAAGACGAAGAGGACCCATGCCAGTGCTGACCATTTCAGTGCTGAAAGCGCCCATAGCCAGCCGGCCCAGGTTGGGTTGGGTATGACCTTGCTGCAGATCAGGATGATGTGGCCCAGGTCTTCGATGAGGTCTGCTGTGACCAGGGCGAGTACTGATCTGACTGCGAAGTTGGAGGCGCCGCGCGACCAGAATCGTGGTCGGCTCCAGAGCTCGTCAACTCCGGCGATCCTGAGCAGGAGGTAGCCGTAGCAAACAATGAATACGAGATCTACTGCGGTGGACATCCCGATCCATGTGAAGACTGGGATGGTTGGGACTTCCGCGGTTCCGGAGGCCAGTGCCCAGGTTTCCCAGGAGTCTGCCGCGCCTAGACCGGTTGGCCCGATGTAGGTGGATAGCGGGCGGCTCTGGGTTCCGCCGAGTGAGCTGGCGATGAGGCGGTCTATTTCGCCCATGATGATCAGGCATCCTGCGCCTAGAACTGCTGCAAGAGTCGCCCGGGCATGCCTGATCATGTCATTGCCCAGAATTCGTAAAATTTGGCTCTGGACGACCACATGGGGACGACCTTTCAGAAGTAATTCTTGCGCTCCCTTAATCAGGTCAATGTACTCCGAATAATAGTGCACTAGAAGTAACCGCGGTGTGATTTTGCGCGGCACATATTACCCTCTGTTTGCCTCTATTGATTCGTCCGTGAGGCGGCCTGAAGGAATTGATTCCTTTTGAGAGTTGCCGGGCGATAGCTCGAGGCGGCGCGATAGTCCCAAGGGGGTGCGTCCAGATAAGTCATAGTGTGGTCTCAGCCAGTCGTTTTGTATAGCTGGCCCGGGCGAGCCTCTAATTCTGTCGCTCAAAGCAATCAGACGTCACGTCAGCAGATCAAAATACGCCGTATCCGAGTTCCACGCTATTGGATGCAATAGCGTACCCACCGAAGGATTGAGCGCGCTATACATCATGCTGTCGCCCGCGTATATACCAACGTGCCCCCAGTTGTTCGGCCCCTGCGCATTCTGGACAACCAGGTCTCCGGGCTGCGGATTCTCGGTTCGCGTCCCAACCCTCCACTGTTCCACTCGCGGCAGGTTGATTCCCGCCTGCCGATAGATCCATTGGACGTAGCCGGAGCAGTCCCACGCTTTGAAGGCCGTCCCGCCCCAGACATAGGACCCACCGACACCGGCTTGGGTAAAACGCAGGATATCCTTTCGGATCTGGCTGAGACCTGCCGACGGTGTTGCTGACGCTGAGCCGGTCGGCGTATCGATGCAAGGCGCAGGTGTCGTCCCGCCGTCGAGCGCAGCAACGATGGCCGTCGCTTCCGGCTCCCAGCGCGCATAGAGTTCCGGAAACGCCGACACTTGGACAGCCTGGGCAGCTTGGCCTTTCGTCATGGACTGCCAGCCGCCGATATCCAGCAGCCCTCGTGGACTGCCATGGTTGGGACCGCCCGGTCCCCCATAGAAAGCTCGCACGTTATATGTAGAATCCATCAGCTGCTCAACGGTGCCCCACCCGGCCGCCGGGCGCTGCTGTGCACTGCCAAGGGAATCGTGGTCGCTGCCAGCACCGTCATTCGGGTAGCTCAACGAGGCAGGTACGTTCGCATTGGCTAGGACCCTAAGACTGGACTCCTGGAGAGCCATCATGATCGCGATGATCTGGCCGTCCCGAGGTACGCCCAACTGCCTTCCGATTGAAACATAATCCTTCGCCACGGCCAGTTGCCTGGTACTCAGATTCACGGGAGCCTGGCTGCCACTGCGAACGATCCTAGCGGCGGCACTGGCGGCTGGCTGGTCACTCAACCTCACTGATGAGCAGACTGACGCTGCCCGTGCTGCTGAATTGGCGCCTAGCACCGCCACGGCAGCGCAAAACGCAAAAGCAGCCATCAGGATCAGCGTCATGACCACGGCCCCCGCCGCCCGCAGAATTGTGCGGCGCTTAGCCAGCCCGGCTATCAGCGCGACGGCTGGCATCAGTAGACAATCCTGTTCGGAGCGGCGTAGAAACCGACCATGACGCAATGATCCGTCGGAGCGGTAACTGCCGGCGGACAATTCATCATGACGCTAACCGGAGTCGTGTAGGTGTTGCGGCCAGAAATCGACTGATCCAAGACGCGAAGGGAGACGGTACACACATGCAGCCCAGCCCAGGGCGCCGGGCGCTCCCGCACTTTGGCTAGCTCGCCGTCGCATCTCAGGTCCTGGACCGCGGCGGAACGGTGTGCTTGCTGCCCGGCCAACATTCCGTAGCTTCCGGCGTGGACGCCTGTTGCTTCGAACTCCTGCACCAACACTGCCAGCGGATTGGACCCGTCCGGCAGCACGTCCCACCAACTTCGGAGACGTGAGTAGACCTCAGAGTACGTCGCCGTGCGCGTGTCCCAGGTGTAAATCGCCATCGCCGCCGCGGAGGCGATCTTACGGAAGTCCGTTGTGCGCGGCGCGCCGTCCGTGTCCGGACGGTCAACGGCAGGAGGAGCCGCCGTCGGCGTTTCTGATTGCGGCCCGGTGAATGCATTGGCCGAACTCTGGGGAGCAGCCTGTGGCGACGGCGGTGCATCCGGTTGCGCTGCGGGCCCTTGGGCAGACCGCGTGAGAGTGAGCAGCGCCGTCGCCAAAGTCAAAAGGGCGATCACCACAAGCCACCATCGGCGCTGACTGCCGGTGTCAGGCAGCGGGTTTCTCTGTGCTAACCACATTCCAGCCTCCTGCCCGTTCATGGCAAAATGGCGGGCCGAGGACATGACTCAGCGGGCAGGCCGCATCCCGGCGTGGAGAATCCTCCACGAGGTCTGGTACAGTCGGCGTGCGAATCCGACCTGCACGGCCACATAGCGCTCTGTGACGCCAAGCTCGGCAGCCAATGCTGCCAAAGCCTTAGCGCGGTCCGGTCCCCGTACACCCGGACGAACGATCGCCGCCGCTGTTCGGCGGAGCACCAGCGTCGGTAGGCATTCCGCGGCGTGTTGGCATACGTCCCCGATGTTGCGGATGTCTGATTGATCCACTTCCAGCGCATTTTGAACTGTCCTTGCCGTCTGGCGCACCACGGTCGCCGCGTGCCACCGTCGACGGTCTTGCGGCGAGGGCGGACCATACCGTCGCCGCCCTGTGAGACTGTCTACAGCGAGCTCCCAGGCTCCGGCTGGCACGTTGTCCCGGGTCAGTTCGATAATCGTTCGCGCCCATTGTTGGTCGATGTACTTCTCAGCACTTCGATCCGCCCCACGGCTTACGCCCAAGATCGCCAAGGCATCGAACGACACCGGATTGTCAGTGCGGGGCTCCATGAGCAACGGGAGCGTTGGATGGCTTAGCTCCCGACGGATGTGGGCGGCGCACACGTTCGCACACACTCCCTGGACCCAGGCAGCGAAGGGAATGCCCGGTAGTTGCCGGTAATGACCCCGCGTCAGTCCATCCCAGACAGCTACCCGGATGTCCTGCATCACGTCGTCCACGTCGCAGGCCCTTCCTATCCGCGACAAATGCGACATGACGTAACGCTGCACGCCGTCGACGGCGACCATGATCTGATCTATCGGGACTGCAAGCGCGGCAGGCTCTGGCGCACTGCGCAAGGAAACATCAATGGTTCCTGCAATTGATTGATCCTGTTGGGCGTGATTCGCCCCGGTTTCGACTCGCATGGTCTTCACCGCTTCGACTTAACGATTCCAATAAGGTCGGCGTCGGCACGGCCGGCGCCTCACGTGTGGCCGCGACAATCAGCGCGAACCGCGAATCCAAGAAGGCTATGCAAACTATTGCCAAAGATAAATAAAGTATCGTCAAGACTGCGAGTCTTACTTTTCTGTGCTCGTTCGATAAGAATGGTTACATGCCCAGGATTACCCAGCCTCACGACGACGAATGGTCCGCCGACGTCGAGGCCGCTGTCGCGACCTTTGGCAACAGGTCCCGCAACGAGATCCTCCGATACCTTTCGGCGCACGGCCCGGCGACACGTGGGGACATCGTAGCCGCCGTGAGCGCCGGTGAGCCAAGCGTGGCCAAACACCTGCTTGTCTTGGAGGAGTCTGGCGCCATTGTCGTCGATCTGGAACCGGGTCGGCGTCATGGCCGCTCGCCGCGCTATTCGGCGAACTCCGCACGAATCAAGGAGCTTCTCGCGGCTCACCTTCAATATCTTCTGAAGGACTAGCCGCGGCCTGTTCCGCTCCAGGATGGCGACCAATGTCCTTGTTGAGATATTCAGAAATGGCCCGCAGGGTTTCGGGCGACACATCCCCAAGGGTTCGTGCGGCGAAAGACTTCACCCTGGCCGCACGGAGCGACTTCACGAACTCGAGCTGCGAATCGATCCGTTCTGGCAACTCGGCGTCATCGCCGGCCAGGTAGTTGGGATCAACGTTGAAGATGTTGCACAGCCCCGCCAGCAGCACCGGATCACTCACCAGTCGCCCAGTCCCCTCTTTCATGTAGAACCAGCGCGCTCGGGACAACTTGATGCCCCTGGCCTCTAGCTCCGTTTGAACTTCGCGGAAGGTTACGGGCTTCCCCCGTTCGGCAACAACGACGTCGAGCAACAGGTTCAGACGACGGGCAAGCTGGGCCTGGGGAGACAACACGTCGCCGGGCCCCTTGTCGCCGTCAGTCCGCATGGCCCACCCTTTGATCAGCAGTTTCATGGGCCAGCAGCCCGGTCAGCCGGATTGACCCCCTCGGCCCCAGTATGCCGTGAGTCATCCGGCGCGGCAATCAATTGCTCAATCCGACGGTCCAGATACGTCAACAGGAGAAGCTCTGCCGATGGTCCTACGGGCAGTATCCGGATGGCAGGAGCCGCGACGTCGTGACACACCTCAACGACGTTCGGCGGCAGCACGTCATTCACGTCCAAGTGGTACCAAACCTCTGTCAGCAACTCCCCCAGCGCCCGCAGAAATTCAACGCGTTCGTCTCTCGAGCCGTAGTCCCAGTACCGTTCAGCTCGGAGAGACAGGGCCGCCTCGGTAAAGGCCCTGATCTGTGGGTGGTCTTGCATGCAGCCTCCTCGATTCCTTTAAGGGATCATCTTCACTGCTACCCTCTTCCAACATGACGCCTACCGGAGTATCCTCCTGCTGTAGACCCGTCTACAGCAGCAGCTCGTTAACTATTCCTTTGGTTGTGGTCTCAATGTCGAGCATCTTGATGAACCGAACGCGAAGCCGAATCATCCGTTTTCTGCTCAGGAACGGCCCCTCAACCTGCAACCAAATCGGCAGAGAACTCCGCGCGTCGCCGTCGAGCGTTCGACGCCATCTCAGTCTGCTTCGGGAAGCTGGCCTCGTCCAACGCTCATCGGCAGGGTTCAGTGCCTCCGCCGAAGGAGTCCAAAGCCACATTTCGGTCCTCGAAGCGAGTTTCCAGATCATGGTCATGCCGCCGAGTTTTCCAACTCCAATGAGCTAGGGCAGGACTCGCACAGGCTGTCCTCGCCGCAAAACGCCGAAAGGACCGGACAAAGTCATGAAACTCGAATTCTTCGAACCGTCCGAGGCCGCTACGGTACTCAAGTGTTCAGAGGCATGGCTGCGTGAAGGAGCCGCCAAAGGCGAGTTCCCGCACGCCGTCTGGGGCAAGGGCAAGATTATCTTCACGTCAGTCCACCTGAAAGAGATTGCCCTGCTGCGCGAAGTCAGATCCTCGGGGCCCTCCGTGCAGTCGGTCCGAATGATCGGGACTAGAGCACAGTCGCGCCAGAAGTATTCTTAAAGTCAATCGTCGAAGGTGCTACACGCGCCACACAACCGCAGATCGCTCAACGGCGTCGGCAGCATCCTGGAGGGCCTGCGGCATCAAGTGGCCGTACACCTGCTCGGTTGTCCGTGTGGAGGCGTGTCCTAGCCGACGGGAGACTGTGAAAAGCGAAACGCCATCCTGAATCAGCCAGGACGCATGGGTATGGCGCAGATCGTGAATCCGCGGCGCCTTCTTCAGTCCACGGACCTGAGCGGCTTCAACAGCAGGAACCCAGTAGTGGTGCCAACATAGCTTGTGTACGATGCGTTCGCCTTTGGGAGTCGTGAACAAAAGTTCTGAGCCAGGCCGGCCGGCTACCAGGGGAATCAGAACTTCCACCAAATGCGGATTCAGCGAAACTGTCCTTTTGCCGGCGCCCGTCTTGGTGGCACCGATGTAATACTCCGAATCAGTCCCGCGTTTCCACGCCTTGTTGATCCGCATCGTTGCCGGCTTCGACATGAGGTCCACGTCGGCTACGGTCACGGCCGTTGCTTCGCCGAACCGCGTACCGGTCATGACCAGGAACTCGGTGAAGGCCTTGTATCGTTCCCCCATACCCTCCAGAATCATTCCGAATTCAGCGTGCGTCAGGAACCTGGCTTCGTCTTCTGCTTTTTCGCCGGACGGGAGTCGGACTCCCCGGCAGGGATTGTCTTTCCGGTAACCGAGCCGGACGGCTGTCTCCATCGCCGAGAAGATCAGGCCATGGTTGTTCTTGATGGTTTTGGCGGACCGGCCCTTGGTCTGCATCGCCTTCATCCAATACGTCAGATGCCGGTAGTCAAGCTTGTCCACGGGAATGTGCCCGATGACGTCAGCGATGTGCAGCTTCAACATCGTCTGGTACGTGTGGACCGTCCCGACGGACGGGCGCACCAGAAGGTCAATGTGCTCCTGGATCACGGCTGCCAGGGTGGGTGCTTTGGTCTGGTTCGCAACCATCGCGTGCTGGGCGATTTCGAAGGATTGATTATTTGCGTCAAGTAGGCGCTTCAACGTCTGAGCCTCAGCCGACGTGGCGAGGGTGATCCCCTCTTGTTTTCGCGTACCGGGGTTCCGCCAGCGGACCGTATAGGACGTGGATCCATCCGATTTTTTTCGTTCCCAAATGCTGGCCATACCGAAAATTCTAGGCTTCGTGTGCACAGAAAACGAGTTTTTGTGCACACTCAGAGCTCTAGAACGCCCCTGACCTGGGGAAACACTGTGCCCGAGGTGGGACTCGAACTGCATTCCAGCCCTTGCAAACACTGGGAACCCGCGGAAACATGCCGAATCCGGCCCGATCCAACCCGTGTACGGCCCAGTCCGAGGCCAGGAGTGTGGACATTGTCCACACTCCTTTTTTGGCGTTACTTGCCTGGCTTCCCTACTTTGCGTAGGCGGGTGGGACGTCATATCGCTTGGCCAACGGGAGGAGCTTCGGGGTTGGGTGTGGCCCGTTCGAAAGCCAATCGTTGCTGATCTCCGTGGCTTTAGCGGCGTGCAGAACGAGCTCTGCAGCGAGGGCGGAGCCGGTAACTTTCGCATAGGCCAGAGCCGTTTCACCGACAGTTTCGGTGCGTCCGAGAATTGGGAGCAGGTGTGCTGAAGTGACGTTGCTAAGTTCCCCCACACGTTTACCATCGAGGCGGACCTCGACAAACGGGCGCTGGGTGCCGTTCTTCAACGTGTAGCTCTCCTTGTGAAGACTGACCAGCAGAAGGCCGACACCATCAGACGGCACGTGACGGAAAAGAACGTCGAAATGGTTCTCTTCTTTAGGACCTGTATTGCTGATCCCCACGGCAAGAGCGTGTTCACGCCCGTGGGGGCCTCATTGAGAGGAGCTATCAATCCCGGTTCGGGCAGTGCAACGGTGACGCGGGCACGAAGCCGATCCCCCTCGTCGTAGGCCCAGACTCGAGCAGTGGAGGCCGCGCCGAACCCACTGGCAATAATTCTCCTGACTGATTGCGTGTAGCGAGCCGCGTCCTCACGACTGAGATAGCCGAGGACACGCCCATTCCAACGCACACTGATGGCGTTTGAGTCATAGGGGTTGTCCGGCTCGGCCACCAGTTCCACCCGAAGGCCTTCAACTTCACCCTCGCTCCTTCGCGCGGTTAAGGCCCCATTGGCGCGCAGAGCGGCCTTGATCCCCTCGCCGTACGCGTGCTCACCAACGACTTCGACGGTCGGCCATTCCGAGCGACCAAGCGACAGGGGATAATGCCTGTTGGCAGAGGAAACAGGCTGATTGACCGGTGCAATTGGCTCCGACGCCCTTAGAGGATACTCAGAACTCGGAGTGAAGCTGGCCGAAACATCATCGCCGGCAACAGGGACAGCGAGAGGCTCTTCCAAACTGCCTGACCAGGTCGCGTCCTCCCATGACTGACGGTCACGGCGGCGCTTTCGTATCATCATCATAAAGCCGACAATTCCGGCAGCCAGCAGAAACCCTGCAGGCGAGGACACCGTAACGATCAGCAACAGCATTCCGAACATGGTCCACTGGGCAACTGTCCCAGCCCTCTCCAGCCGCGGCACGCCGCGGCCTCCGGCGGTCAGCTTTGCAGGGCTCTCACCCACGTAGTCAAGGACGTTCGCTGCTTGTCCCAGGGTCAGGTGCAGAAGACTGGGACGCGTGCCCGTTACGCGGGCGACAGTCGCGCGCACGAAGTTACGCTGGAACTTCGATGCTGCAGCCGTACCATCGGGTGCCAGGAGCTGCCGCCATGTCTCGTCGCTGACGATCTGACGACCGATCTTGCCACGAGCGGGACTCGATGCTGGTGCTACGGGGTGCCGTGAAGAGCGGCGGTTCGAGCTGCTGGTCACATGGGAGATCCCAGTTTTGGGGATCCGCACTGTACTTGTTGTACGGCCTGTCGCGGACTTCGTGACCCGGAACGGGCCAGCCCCAATACTTGCGCTCACCCCGCGCTTCGACGCGGTGATCCGCACAGGTCCAAAACTCTTCGACTTGCGGTAACGAAACCCCAACTCGCACCCCCAAATTAGGCACACGAAAAGCCAGTTCTCCTCGTACGAGAGAGTCTATGCGTCAACGCTCCGTGAATGGGAACAGTTGAACCAGCTGAATTATGGATCGCAATCAACAACAAGACGTGGACACCCCAGGCGTCTCAAAGTCCTTCCGCTTGTGTCCATGACTTCGATGAAACAACAAAGGCATTAACCCGGGGTTGTTGCGGTCGCGGTTAACGGCTGAGGGCCCCGCAGCGCCTGGCCGCGGGACCCTCAGTAATCCATAACAGGGAACCTGCCCCTGTCTTCCTCTACAGTTTAGTCCTATGGCTTCAGCGCACCAAACACCGATCGAACTGGTCCTCCAGCACAGGATCAGCCCCGAGCGCTTGGCACCCTACATCCGCGAGACACCTAGCCTGCATGAGGCGATCCGGCTCTACCGTTGGAACATTGACCTCTCAGGCGCCGTCTACGAAGCCCTGCACGTTTTCGAAGTCGTCCTCCGCAACGCTTTGGACGAACAACTCTGCATCTGGAACGCGTTCCAGCCGGATCCGGCTACTGACAGCTTCCATTCACCGGACTGGCTCATCGACCCAAGCGCCCTGCTGCTCCGCATTGCCGGCCGCGACATCCCCGATGCCAGGCGTAGGGCACTTAAATCGACCACACGCAGACCACAGGGCCAACGAGACCCCATCCACGCAGACATCCTTGCCGCGATGTCCCTGGGAACCTGGCGCTTCATCTTGCCTGGGCGCCACGATGCCGGCAAACAACGCCTCTGGGACGAAGCACTCCACAAAGCATTTCCACACCTGCGCAGAACACCACGCGAACTCGAACGGGCCGTTGAGGGCGTCTACCACCTCCGGAACCGAGTCGCCCACCTGGAGCCCATCATCAACAGCAACGTCCCAGCCCAACTGGTCAACATGCGAACTGTCATCGGCGCCATCGATCCGCAGCTGCTCTCCTGGTTCACCAGCACAGAACGCATCAGCCCCACGCTCTCGGGCCGCCCCTCCCCCGCTCTGGCCGGGCGCAGACGCCAACCATAGCTGAACGAGACTGTGACCCTGCCAATGAAGGCATGCGCCAGACCCAGAAGCTAGTCGCCACGGGCAGACGAATACATATGACTTGAGTGTTGACAGTGTCAACACCCTTTTTGGCCGGACAAACACGGTACCTACTGCCGATCTACGTCCAGGAGCAGCCATCCAAGAGGGTCGTCCAGCGAAAGCGGCTACGTCATGTCGTACCCGCAGCCCAGAACCATGAACAGGTGTAGGCCAACTAGGGCCAACCCGACAGAACTGGAACGAGGAAACCGCATAGCCCCAGCCGCAGCAGGCGGAAGGCCCACTAGCCAGGGACTTGAACCCGTCACCCCACACACCTGAATAGGCCACCGCGGCGGCCAGGCCACCGCCCGCGAACCAGCCGTCAGAGCGACGCGACCACAAGCTTTGTCAACACGTCAAAGCAAAATCGCCTCTGACGAGGGAAAACGTCGTGCCCGAGGTGGGACTCGAACCCACACACCTTTCGATACCGCATTTTGAGTGCGGCGCGTCTGCCAATTCCGCCACTCGGGCGCGGAATACGCTGTGCAAACCGGTACGCCCACAGCTGATTGTGAGCAACGCGATTGCTTCACGTACGCGGAATTACTCTACATGCAGATAGGCTGAATTCCAGAATCGCGCCGCTGACGCCGCAATAGACCATGCAGATCAAACTACGCCGCGGGCGCACCTAAGATGGTGATGTTCCCGCCGTACCTTTCCAAGGAGATCCCGTGACTGAACAAACGGAGTCAAAACCCACGTCCCAGCCGGCGCGCCGCGTCATTGTGGCCGAGGATGAAACCCTCATCCGACTCGACATCATCGAGATTCTGCGCGGCGAAGGCTATGACGTGGTGGGCGAAGCAGACAACGGCGAGAAGGCCGTGCAGCTCGCCGAGGAACTCAAGCCGGACCTCGTCCTGATGGACGTCAAGATGCCCATCATGGATGGCATCACCGCCGCCGAGAAGATCGTCAAGGCCCGCATTGCCCCCGTAGTCCTCCTGACGGCTTTCAGCCAGAAGGAACTCGTGGAGCGCGCCCGCGATGCCGGCGCCATGGCTTACGTGGTCAAGCCCTTCACCCCGGCCGACCTCATCCCGGCCCTGGAAATTGCGCTCTCCCGCCACGAGGAAATCAAGGCCCTCGAAAGCGAAGTGTCGGACCTGCAGGAGCAGTTCGCCACCCGCAAGCTCGTCGAGCGCGCCAAGAGCCTGCTGACCACCAAGATGGGCCTGACCGAGCCGGAGGCTTTCCGCTGGATCCAGAAGACCTCCATGGACCGCCGCCTCAGCATGCGCGAGGTCGCCGAGACCATCATCAACCAGGTCAACTAGCACAACAGGCGATACCGGGGATTTCGACAAGCTCAATCACCGGACGAGCTCAAACACCGGACGCCCGGAGACCAAAGAAAAGGACCCCTGCCAGCCGGCAGGGGTCCTTCCTCTTAAGTTGCTATGACGTCGGCCAGGGACCGAGCTTTTCCCTGGGTGCACCAGCTTCGCCGCCCAGGCTTCCGGCGTCGCCCAGGTCTCCGACCCGGTGAACCTTCAGCATGTTCGTGGAACCGGCCTTTCCGGGAGGCGAACCGGCGGCTATGACCACCAGGTCGCCGTCGTCCACCACTTTCAATTCCAGCAGGCTGCGGTCAACCTGCGCGGTCATCTCGTCAGTGTGGCCCACCATGGGGACCAGCACCGGCTGGATGCCCCAGGTCAGCGCCAGCTGGTTCCACACGTGCTCCAACGGAGTGAACGCGAATACCGGCCGGATGGGGCGCAGACGCGACAGGCGGCGCGCGGAGTCGCCGGACTGGGTGAAAGTACAGATGTACTTTGCATCCAGCTGGTCGGCGATTTCGACGGCGGCGCGGGTGATGGCGCCACCACGCGTCTTGGGCTTGGTGCCCAGCGGCGGAACGCGTTCCAGGCCGTGGACCTCAGTGGATTCAATGATCCTTGCCATGACCTTGACGGTCTCGATCGGATACTTGCCCACGCTGGTCTCGCCGGAGAGCATCACGGCGTCTGCACCGTCGAGCACGGCGTTGGCGCAGTCGGAGGCCTCCGCACGCGTGGGTCGCGGGTTGTCGATCATGGATTCGAGGACCTGCGTGGCCACGATGACCGGCTTCGCCCAGCGGCGTGCCAGTTCAATGGCGCGCTTCTGCACGATCGGCACTTCCTCAAGCGGAAGTTCCACACCAAGGTCGCCACGGGCCACCATGATGGCGTCGAAGGCGTCGATGATTTCGTGCAGCTGGTCCACTGCCTGCGGCTTTTCGATCTTGGCGATGACCGGCACCCGGCGGCCTTCTTCGTCCATGATCTCGTGCACGCGGACAATGTCGGAGGCGTCGCGAACGAACGACAGGGCAACCATGTCCACGCCGCGGCGCATGGCCCAGCGGAGATCGTCCTCGTCCTTTTCGCTCAGCGCCGGGACGTTGACCGCTACGCCGGGAAGGTTGATGCCCTTGTTGTTGGACACCATCCCGCCGACGGTTACCTCGGTGACGACCTTGACGTCGTCGACCTCGATCGCCCGCAGGGCAACCTTGCCGTCGTCGATCAGCAGGGCATCGCCCACGTTGACGTCCTCGGTGAGGCTCTTCAGCGTGGTGGAGCAGATGTCCTTGGTGCCCGGAACGTCCGCGGTGGTGATCGTGAAGATGTCACCCTCGGCCAGTGCGTGCGGGCCGTCCACAAAGCGGCCAAGACGGATCTTGGGGCCCTGCAGGTCAGCCATGATTGCCACGGGCTTGCTCAGCTGGGCTGCCGCCTTGCGCACATTCTCGTACGTGTTGTCGTGCACGGAGTAGTCACCGTGACTCATGTTCATCCGGGCAACATCCACACCGGCTTCCAACACCGCGAGGGTGTTCTCAAAGCTGGCAATTGCCGGGCCAAAAGTGGCCACAATCTTAGCGCGTCTCATATACCTACCCTAGTAGTGTCCTGCATTGGTTAAGTTGTTGTGGAGGTGAATCCGCGGCGAACTGACTGTTGTCAGAGAACCGCGATGGCCCGGTCCGTCGGAGCCACCGGCGCCGGCAGGATGGTGCTGCCCATGAGGAACTTGTCCACGGCGGCGGCACAGGCCCGGCCTTCAGCGATGGCCCACACAATAAGCGACTGCCCGCGGCCGGCGTCACCGGCCACAAAGATGCCCTCCGTGTTGGTCATGTAGTAGCCGTCGCGGGTCACGTTGCCGCGCCCGTCGAATTCGGCGCTGACCTGCTCGGTGATACCCGCAGGCTCGGCTCCGGTGAAACCCAGCGACAGGAAGACCAGGTCCGCCGGGATGATCCGTTCGGTGCCGGCCTTCGGGAGGCGCTTGCCGTCCACGAATTCCGTTTCGGCAACCTTGACGCCGGTGAGCTTGCCGTTCTCGCCGACAAACTCCACGGTGGAGGCAAGGTACGTACGCTCGCCGCCTTCCTCGTGGGCGCTGGCCATTTCGAACAGGGTAGGGAACGTGGGCCACGGCTGGTGCCCGGCACGTTCCGCCGGCGGCTGCTTGCCGATGGCCAGGGTGGTCACCGATGCCGCGCCATGGCGGTGGGCAGTACCGAGGCAGTCAGCACCGGTGTCGCCGCCGCCCAGGATCACCACGTGCTTGCCCTTGGCATGGATCTGGTTCTCCACCGTTTCCCCCGCGACAACGCGGTTGGCCGGCACCAGGTAATCCATGGCGAAGTGCACGCCGTCAAAGTCACGGCCAGGGATGGGCAGGTCACGCGGCACGGTGGCGCCGGTGGCAATCACAACGGCGTCATACCGGCGGCGCAGCTGCTCCCACGTCACGTCGGTGCCCACAGCAACGCCGGTGCGGAAGCGGGTGCCTTCCGTCTTCATCTGCTCGATGCGGCGGTCAACCTGCTCCTTCTCCATCTTGAAGTCGGGGATGCCGTAGCGGAGCAGCCCGCCGATCTTGTCGTCACGCTCGTACACCGCCACTGTGTGGCCCACGCGCGTCAGCTGCTGCGCCACGGCCAGGCCGGCGGGGCCGGAGCCGACGACGGCAACGGTCTTGCCGGTCAGGCGCGTCGGAGGCAGCGGGTTGACCCAGCCGCTGTCCCAGGCTTCGTCGATGATGGAGACTTCAACCTGCTTGATAGTGACTGCTGGCTGGTTGATTCCCAGCACGCAGGACGCCTCGCACGGCGCCGGGCAAAGCCGGCCGGTCCACTCGGGGAAGTTGTTGGTGGCGTGCAGCCGCTCAATCGCTTCCTCGCCCTTGTCCCGCCAGGTGAGGTCATTCCACTCGGGAATGAGGTTGCCCAGCGGGCAGCCCTGGTGGCAGAACGGCACGCCGCAGTCCATGCAGCGGCCGGCCTGGGCCTTCAGGACACCCTTTTCCTGGGCCTCGTAGACTTCCTTCCAGTCCATGATGCGGACCGGAACGGGACGGCGCGGCTGGGTTTCACGCTGGCGTACTTTAAGAAATCCGCGTGGGTCAGCCACCGGTTACCTCCAGGATTCGAGCCCATACTTCTTCGCCATCGGGGTCGAGGCCCTCTTCGATGGCGTCCAGTCGGGTTTGCAGGACTGCCGCGTAATCGCGCGGCAGCACTTTGGTAATGCGGGCAGCGGTGTCGTCGAAGTTCTCCAGCAAACGGGCTGCATGCAGAGATTCCGTTTCCTCGACATGCTTCACCAGCAGGCCGTGGACAATGTCCCGGTCCTCGGCGTCGAGTTCAACGAGCTGGAGTTCGCCGGACTGCAGGGCGTCCTTGTTGACCTGCGTGGTCTGCAGGTCCAGCACATAGGCGGTGCCGCCGGACATGCCGGCGCCGAAGTTGCGTCCGGTGCGGCCGATGATCAGTGTCTGCCCGCCGGTCATGTACTCGCAGCCGTGGTCTCCGATGCCTTCCACCACTGCGGTGGCGCCGGAGTTGCGGACCAGGAAGCGTTCGCCCACCTGGCCGCGCAGGAACATCTCGCCGCTGGTGGCGCCGTAGCCGATCACGTTGCCGGCAATGACGTTGCTTTCGGCCTTGAACACGTTGGTGCGGTCCGGCCGCACGATGATCCGTCCGCCGGACAGGCCCTTGCCCACGTAGTCGTTCGAGTCACCGAAGAGGCGCAGCGTGATGCCGGCGGGCAGGAACGCGCCCAGGGACTGTCCCGCGGTACCGGTCAGTGTGATGTCGATGGTGTCCGGCGCCAGCACGTCCGTGCTGAACGTCTTGGTCACCGTGTGGCCCAGCATGGTTCCCACCGAGCGGTCCGTGTTGATCACGTCCACCGCGATCTTCACCGGGCTACGGTCAGTCAGCGCCTCCGTGGCCATGCTGATCAGCCGCTGGTCGAAGTGCTTGTCCAGCTCGTGGTTCTGCGAGGTCATGTTGCGCAGCGGAGCGTCGTCGTCGAACTCAAGCCCGTGCAGGATCGGGTCGAGGTCCAGGCCGTCGGCCTTCCAGTGGTTGATCGCTTCGCGGGCATCCAGCACCTCGGCGTGGCCGATCGCCTCTTCGATGCTCCGGAAGCCTAGTTCCGCAAGGATCTCGCGGACTTCCTCGGCCAGGAATTCGAAGAAGTTGACCACAAATTCGGGCTTGCCGGTGAAGCGGGCCCGCAGCTCGGGGTTCTGCGTTGCGACGCCCACCGGGCAGGTGTCCAGGTGGCAGACGCGCATCATGATGCAGCCTTCCACCACCAGCGGGGCGGTGGCGAAACCGAATTCCTCGCCGCCGAGCAGCGCGGCGATAACAACGTCGCGGCCGGTTTTGAGCTGGCCGTCCACCTGGACCACCACACGGTCGCGCAGGCCGTTGAGCATCAGCGTCTGCTGCGTCTCCGCGAGCCCCAGCTCCCAAGGCACACCCGCGTGCTTGAGCGAGTTCAGCGGGGACGCGCCGGTTCCGCCGTCGTGGCCGGAGACGAGTACGACGTCGGCCTTCGCTTTGGTGACACCCGACGCCACAGTGCCGATCCCCACTTCGGAGACGAGCTTGACGTGTACCCGGGCCGAGGGGTTGGCGCGCTTCGCATCGTAGATGAGCTGCGCGAGGTCCTCGATGGAGTAGATGTCATGGTGCGGGGGCGGCGAGATCAGCCCGACGCCGGGCGTCGAGTGGCGTGTCCGGGCAACCCAGGGGTACACCTTCTGCGCCATCAGCTGGCCGCCTTCGCCGGGCTTGGCACCCTGGGCCATCTTGATCTGGATGTCATCGGCGTTGGTCAGGTACAGGCTGGTGACGCCGAACCGGCCCGACGCGATCTGCTTGACAGCAGAGCGGCGCTTCGGGTCCAGCAGGCGGTCCACGTCCTCGCCGCCTTCACCGGTGTTGGACTTGCCGCCCAACTGGTTCATGGCGATCGCGAGGGTCTCGTGGGCTTCCTTGGAGATGGACCCGTAGCTCATGGCGCCGGTGGAGAAGCGCTTCACGACGCTGGAGACGGGCTCCACTTCCTCCAACGGAACGGCTGGACGGTCGTTCTTGAACTTGAGCAGCCCGCGCAGGGTCATCAGGTTCTCGGACTGGTCGTCCACGCCCTTGGTGTACGCCTTGAAAATGTCATAGCGGCGCTCACGCGTGGCGTGCTGCAGCCGGAAGACAGTCTCCGGGTTGAACAGGTGCGGCTCGCCGTCGCGGCGCCACTGGTATTCGCCGCCGCCCAGGAGCGGGCGGTGCGGCATTTCGATGCCGCCTTCCGGGTAGGCCATCTGGTGCCGCGCCGAAACTTCGGCGGCGATGACGTCCAGGCCCACGCCGCCCAGCTGCGAGTGCGTGCCGGCGAAGAACTCGTCCACCAGTTCCTGTCCGAGGCCCAGGGCCTCGAACGTCTGCGCACCGGTGTACGACGCAACGGTGGAGATGCCCATCTTGGACATGATCTTCAGGACGCCCTTGCCGAGGCCCTTAATCAGGTTGTAGACGCCGTCCTGCGGGGTGACCCCCACAACGTCACCGGCGGTGATCAGCTGTTCCACTGACTCCATGGCCAGGTACGGGTTCACGGCGGAGGCACCGTAGCCGATCAGGACAGCCACGTGATGCGTCTCACGGACGTCGCCGGCCTCGACCACCAGGGCGGTCTTGGTGCGGTTGGCGCTGCGCAGCAGGTGATGGTGCACGGCGCTGACCAGCAGCAGCGAAGGAATCGGCGCCCACTGTGCGTTCGAGTCGCGGTCGGACAGCACAACGTACTGCACGCCGCGGTTGATCGCACCGGACACCTGCTCGCAGATCTCGGTGAGCCGGGCACGCAGCGCGTTCTCACCGCCTTCGGGACGGTAAAGGCCGCGGACCTTCATGGCCACGCGGTCGCCGTCGGGCGTTTCGATGTTGGCGATCTTGGCGAGCTGGTCGTTGTTGATCACCGGGAACGGGAGCATGACCTGCGGCTGGCGGACCCGCTTGGTGTCCAGCAGGTTCCCGTTCGGGCCGATGGCGCACGTCAGCGACGTGACCAGCTCTTCACGGATGGCATCCAGCGGCGGGTTGGTGACCTGCGCGAAGGACTGCACAAAGTAGTCGAACAACAGCCGGGGACGCTTGGACAGCACTGCGATCGGAGTGTCCGAACCCATGGCGCCCAGCGGCTCGGCGCCCGTGCGGGCCATCGGACCGAGCAGGATCTTCAGCTCCTCGGTCGTGTACCCGAAAGTCCGCTGGCGGATGTTCACGGACGCGGCCGTGTGGACCACGTGCTCGCGCTCAGGGAGGTCCTTGAGGTCAATGAGGTTGTCCTTGACCCACTCGGCCCAAGGGTTCGCGGCAGCGACCTCGGCCTTGACCTCTTCGTCGTCGATGATGCGGCCGGCCTCGGTGTCCACCAGGAACATCTTGCCCGGGGAAACCCGGCCCTTCTTGACCACCTTGGAGGGCTCCACGTCGATCACGCCCACCTCGGAGGCGAAGATGATCAGCCCGTCTTCGGTGATCCAGTACCGTCCAGGGCGCAGTCCGTTGCGGTCCAGGGTGGCGCCGACGAGGTTGCCGTCGGTGAAGGAGACGGCTGCGGGGCCGTCCCACGGCTCCATGAGCAGGGAGTGGTATTCGTAGAACGCCCGCCGTGCCGGATCCATGGTGGCGTGGTTTTCCCAGGCCTCGGGGATCATCATCATGATCGAGTGCGTGATGGGGCGGCCGGAGAGCCACAGCAGCTCGGCGACTTCGTCGAAGGACGCGGAGTCTGACGCACCGGGCGTGCAGATGGGGTACAGCTCTTCCGGGGAGTCACCCAGCAGCGGGTTGGCCAGCTGGGACTGGCGGGCGCGCATCCAGTTCCGATTGCCCTTGACGGTGTTGATTTCACCGTTGTGGGCGATGGTGCGGAACGGCTGGGCCAGCGGCCAGGACGGGAACGTGTTGGTGGAGAAGCGCGAGTGGACGATCGCCAGCTTGGTCTTGAAACGCTTGTCCGAGAGATCGGGGTAGAACGGCTCCAGCTGGGCCGTGGTGAGCATGCCCTTGTAGACGATGGTGCGGGAGGACAGCGACGGGAAGTACACGCCGAACTTGTTCTGGGCACGCTTGCGGATCCGCCAGGCTCGTGAGTCGAGCTCGTTGCGGTCCAGTTCCTCGCCGGTTGCCGAGGCAAGGAAGGGCTGTGAGAAGTAAGGCATGCAGGCGCGGGCCATGGCGCCCACGAGGTCTGCGACGATGGGCACTTCGCGCCAGCCGAGCACGGTCAGGCCTTCATCGGCGGCAAGGCCTTCAATGCCGGCCTTGGCGGCGTCGGCTTCGCGCTGCTCGGCAGGGAGGAAAGCGGTACCGGCTATGAACTGGCCCGGTGCGGGGAGTTCGAATTCTGTGACGGCGCGGAAGAACTCGTCCGGGATCTGCATGAGCAGGCCGGCACCGTCACCTGTTCCCTCGTCGGCACCCACAGCTCCACGGTGCTCCAGGTTGCGGAGCGCGGTCAGCGCGGCGTCGACAATGTCGTAGCCGGGCTCGCCGCGGAGCGTGGCGATGATCGCCAGCCCGCAGGCGTCTTTTTCGTTCTCCGGGTTGTACAGACCCCGGGCCTCGGGCAGCGCGGCAAAGCGCTTGAACGGCGACATGGCAGCCTCAGGCTGATCCGGTTCGGACCAGCTGGGAGTGTGAAGAGTTTGGCTCATGGGAGACGTCCTTCCTCCTGATCGTGCGTATGGAAGGGACACCGTTGGCCCCACTCGTCAGCGCCTCTGTGATGGGCACAACAAAGTGTTATTTACAGGAAATTGTAGGCCAGACCGGCCTGCTGAATGAACAGTTACGCAGGCCCCCGACCCGGGCTTGACCGGCCAGCTGCTGTCTGCTGAACGGATGGGCCCTGTTGCCACGACGCTGTGGTGTGTGGGCGCTCCGAGTGTTGACCCTGCTACCCTGCCGTGCTGGCGTCCTACTTGCTCGTGCCAGCCTCCGGCGCGGATTCCGTCGCCTTGTGGCGGGAACTTCCGGTTACCGGCGACTCCGTTACGGGCTTGTCGCCGTCCCGGACTGCCGGTTCCTCTTCCGTTGGGGTGGAAGGGATCCGGGCACCATTTTGGTTATGTGGGAGACTATCACGCGATTCACTATCCGAGACAGAAGAGTCCGCATCGCGGACCGGCGACTCTTCCTCCCCCGCAGCGTCCACGTCCTCGACTGCTGCCGGCTCGCGGCCCGCCAGGAAGGGAGTGTCCGGTTCCGGGCGGCCCTTCAACCCCAGCACGACGAACACAATGAGTGCTGCCACAAAGACAAAGATGCTGGTCCAGACGTTGAGCCTGGTGGTGATCCCGAACAGGTTGATCTGTTCGGCGTCGTCGATCCGCATTGCTTCGATCCAGACCCGGCCCAGCGTGTAATACATGGCGTAGAGCCAGAAGAGCCGGGCGCGGCGGAAGTGGAATCGGCGGTCCAGGGCCAGCAGGATGAGCACACCGGCGATGTTCCAGAGCGACTCGTACAGGAACGTGGGGTGGAAGAGCGTATCCACCGGCATGCCGGCCGGGAAGTTGGGGTTGTCCGCATCAATCTGCAGGCCCCACGGCAGGGTGGTGGGCCCGCCGAAGAGCTCCTGGTTGAAGTAGTTGCCCCAGCGGCCAACGGCCTGCGCCAGCAGCAGTCCGGGCGCCGCGGCGTCCAGGAAGGCGGTGAGTTTCACACCGGACCGGCGGCAGCCGATCCAGGCGCCCAGGACGCCCAGGACCACGGCACCCCAGATGCCCAGTCCGCCACGCTGGATTTGCGGGATGAGCCACAGGTCGCCGGTCCCGTCGAAGCCGGGCCCGAAGTAGGCGTCCGGGGACGAAACCACGTGGTAGAGCCGGCCGCCGATGATGCCGAAGGGTATCGCCCAGATGACGATGTCCCAGACGCTGCCTTCGGGTGCGCCGCGGCGGGCCCACCTGACGGACGTGAGCCACAGGCCCACGATGATCCCGGCGAGGATGCACAGGGCATAGGCATGGATCCGCAGAGTCCCCCACGGCAGCGGGATGTCGAAGCCGGACCAGTCCGGGCTGGGGATGCTGGCCGGCAGCAGGGCGGCGGCCTGAAGGAGGATCTGCATGGTGGTTAAGCTTCTTCCCTGACGAGTCCGGCGCTCAGGTCCCGGGTGAGGTCGGCGACGGCGGGGACTCCCCCGTCACGGATGGCGGCAACAAGCGCGGTGCCAACGATGACACCGTCTGCGTATGCTGCGATCTCGCGGACGTGGCTGGCGTTGGAGACTCCGAGTCCCACGCAGACGCGTTCAGCGCCGGCGGCGTGCGTGTCGGCCACGAGCTTCTCCGCGCTGCTGCTGACGGCCTGGCGGGTCCCCGTCACGCCCATGATGGAGACGGCATACACAAAGCCGCGGCTTGCCTTGACCGTCATGGCCAGGCGCTCCGGGGTGGAGGACGGCGCCACGAGGAACACGCGGTCCAGTTTGTACTTGTCCGAGGCGGCGAACCATTCCGATGCTTCGTCCGGGATTAGGTCAGGCGTGATGAGCCCTGCTCCCCCGGCCTCGGCCAGCCGGCGCGAGAACTCGTCCACACCCATCCGGACCACGGGGTTCCAGTAGGTCATCACCAGCACGGCGACGTCCGTGGCTGCCGTGATGCCGGCGACAACGTCAAAGACGCTCTCGACCCGGAATCCGTTGGCGATCGCTTCGGTGGTGGCGGCCTGGATGACGGGGCCGTCCATGACGGGATCCGAGTAGGGAATGCCGATTTCGATCAGGTCGGCACCGTTCTTCGCCATGGCAATGCCTGCGTCGATGGTGGCCTGGACGTCCGGGTACCCGGCAGGCAGGTAGCACACGAGCGCTGAGCGCCCGGCGTCCCGTGCACGGTCGATGGCGGCGGCGGACTTGCTGGCCGTCTGTTCAGTCATCAGTTCTGGTCCTCGTTGTTGTCCGCGGCCTTGGTGGCAGGGGCAGCTGTGGCGGGAACGGCTTCAGTTTCTGCTCTGTCGGCAGGCCCCTTGGGCTTGCGCGTGGACAGGTTGGTGCCCTTGACCTTGCCCTCCTCGTCGAGCATGTCAAACCATTCCGCGGCGGTCTCAACGTCCTTGTCGCCGCGGCCGGAAAGGTTCACGATGATCACCGTTTCGGACGGGTCAGCGGTGCCTTCAGTGAGGCGCTTGCCAACCTTGATGGCACCCGCGAGGGCGTGTGAGGATTCGATGGCGGGGATGATTCCCTCTGTCCGGCACAGCAGCTTGAACGCGTCCATTGCTTCGCTGTCGGTGATGGGTTCGTAGCTGACGCGTCCGATGTCGGCCAGGTAGGCGTGCTCCGGGCCCACGCCCGGGTAGTCCAGGCCTGCGGAAATCGAGTGCGACTCGATGGTCTGCCCGTCGTCGTCCTGCATGAGGTAGGAACGTGCGCCGTGCAGGACACCCGGCTTGCCGAGGGTGATGGTGGCTGCATGCCGGCCGGTTTCCACGCCGTCGCCGCCGGCTTCAAAGCCGTAGATCTTCACGGACGGATCATCCAGGAATCCGTGGAAGATGCCGATCGCGTTCGAACCGCCGCCGATGCAGGCGCAGACGGCGTCAGGCAGTTTGCCGGTCTGCTCCAGGATCTGGGCGCGGGCTTCCTCGCCGATGACCTCGTGGAAGAAGCGGACCATGGCCGGGAACGGGTGCGCCCCGGCAGCGGTGCCCAGCAGGTAATGCGTGTTGTCGACGTTGCTGACCCAGTCCCGGAGGGCGTCGTTGATGGCGTCCTTGAGGGTCTGGGAACCGTTCACCACTGGCACCACAGTGGCGCCGAGCAGCTGCATCCGGGCGACATTCAGTGCCTGCCGGCGGCAGTCTTCGGCGCCCATGTAGACAACGCATTCCAGGCCGAGGAGCGCGGCGGCGGTGGCGCTGGCAACGCCGTGCTGCCCGGCGCCGGTCTCGGCGATCACGCGGGTCTTGCCCATGCGCTTGGCCAGCAGTGCCTGGCCCAGGACGTTGTTGATCTTGTGGGATCCGGTGTGGTTGAGGTCCTCGCGCTTGAGGAAAATCCGGGCACCGCCGGCATGCTCGGAGAACCGCTTGGCTTCGGTCAGCAGCGAGGGACGGCCGGAGTAGTTCTTGTTCAGGTCGGAGAGCTGGGCAAGGAATTCGGGATCTGCCTTGGCCTTTTCAAAGGTGTCTTCGAGCTCGTCCAGGGCGGCGATCAGCGATTCAGGCATCCAGCGCCCGCCGTAGCCGCCGAAGTATGGTCCCGGGGCGTGCTTCAGCGAGCCGCCCTGCAGGAAAGCGTCCGCAGCGTTGTTGTCAGCGTTGTCTGAGGATTCAGCCATCAGTCCCGTCCTGTTCAAGTTGGTCGTTCGGAAGTGTTGTGCCGCCGGCGCCAGGGCCGGCGGGTACCCGGACTAGGCCCGGGCGGAGATGGCGGCAGCGCCGGCCGCCGTGAATTCGGCGATCCGGTCACGCGGCGTTGCGTCGCTGACCAGCGCCTCGCCCACCAGGATGGCGTTGGCGCCGTTGGCGGCGTAATGCGTCACGTCGTCCACGCCGCGCACACCGGATTCGGCGATGACCAGCGCTTGGGCCGGAATCAGTCCGGCGAGGGAGGCGAAAACGGAACGGTCGACGTCGAGCGTCTTCAGGTTGCGCACGTTGACGCCGATGATGCGCGCCTCGGCCGCTACCGCCCGTTCGATCTCCTCTTCGGTATGCGTCTCCACGAGCACGTTCATGCCGAGTTCGCGGCTGAGCGCGCTGAAGTCCCGGAGCTGGCCGTCAGAGAGCGACGCGACGATGAGCAGGATCAGGTCCGCGCCGTGTGCGCGGGCCTCCCAGATCTGGTACTCGTCGAGGGTGAAATCCTTGCGGAGCAGCGGAACGTCCACGCGGGCACGGACGGCGTCCAGGTCCGCAAGGGAGCCGTTGAAGCGCCGCTGTTCGGTGAGGACGCTGATCACGGCTGCTCCGCCGTCGGCGTACTGCTCTGCCAGCGCTGCCGGATCCACGATGCTGGCGAGGTCGCCCTTGGATGGGCTGCGCCGCTTGATTTCCGCGATAACCTTCAGCTGGTCCCGCTGCACCGCGGTGCCGCCGAGGGCCGACCAGGCGTCCCGGGCGGGTGCCGCGGCCGCCGCCAGATCCTTCAGCTCCGCCAGCGAAACGAGACGCTTCCTGGCCTCCATATCCTCCCAGACACCGGCATTGATGTCGTCGAGAACAGTCGCCATCAGTGGCCGGTGCTCTTCAGCTTGCTGCCTTCGACGCCGTAGCCCGCCTTGCGCATGATGTAGCCAAGGATGAGGCCGAGGACCATCACGGCTGCGCCGGCAATGAAGATGGGGGTGTTGGCGATAACAAAAGCGATGGACGCGATGAGGGCGCCGACCAGCATAACGATCACGCAGGTCCAGGCCGCGGGGCTGTTGCCGTGGCCAAGTTCCTGGCTGTGGTCAACGACGCCGGGGGCAACGGTCCGGGTGCCTGATTTCGATACGGAAGCGGGTGCTTTGCTCATGTGAATCTCCTCGGGATGAATACTGCTTACATTCTGCCATTTTTTGGCCGTGACCTGCCCATCGGCAGTCCGGGCGCAGGTTTAGCGGGCTGCTCGGGTTTGGCTGCGAGCGGGGATTCAGGTGGGATCGTCGCCGCGCGAGAGCCGGTCCCAGCTGTCGATCTCGTCCACAGGACCGGTGGCGGCCGCCGTACTGCCGGCGGGTCCCCCGGATGTGGCTGCGTCATATTTGGTCCGCGACTTCCAGTGCCGGCCAGCGGGGATGATGAGCAACGCGGCCAGCGCCAGCAGGGCACCGGCGACAACGGCGAGGACCGGGAAAACGGTAACAGCCACTTCCGCGTTCCCGCCGGTGACCCCGGTGGCAGCGGCGATCGAGCCCTGCGCGGCGCCCAGCGGGTCAGCCAGCACTGTGGCGGCCGCGGCAATGATGCCGACGGAGGCCAACATGATGAGGGCGGTGATGACCCACCGCGCGAACTTTCCTGCGATGGATGCTGCCAGGCCGCCCGCCAGTGCCACGACGGCCAGGGCTGTCACCGCGGTGGCGGCCTTGCTGCCCTGGACCGGAAGGGTGTTCTGGTCCCCCGCGGCCTGGCCCACCTGGTTGGCGTCCAGGGTGACTGTGATCCAGGTCTGGGTGGTGGCGCCGAAAACGGCCAGCGCAAAGACGGCGATCAGCAGTACCAGCGTGGACTTCCTGGCCCAGGCCGGCGTCATTCGGCGCCCCGGCTCTCCCCGGCCGTGCCGGCGTCGCTGATGTAAGAGGTCCCCGGGAGGGATTCCGCCGTAATGTTGTGCAGCGTTCCCGCGGTGTGGACGGCCCGGAGCGGCGCGGCCGCCTTGTTCACGGTCTCCAGGGCTTCCGTGGGGTTCACCGAGTCCGCCACGATGCCTCCCCCGGCCTGGACGTAGGCGCGGCCTTCGCGGAGAAGGGCCGAGCGAATAGCGATGGCCATGTCCATGTCGCCGGCAAAATCGAGGTAACCCACCACGCCGCCGTAGATGCCGCGGCGGTGGGGTTCAAGCTCGTCCAGCAGGCGCAGGGCCCGGGGCTTCGGGGCACCGGACAGGGTGCCTGCGGGGAACGTCGCTTTCAGGACGTCGTAGGCGTTGGCGTCCGGGGACAGCCTGCCCACCACAGTGGAGACCAGGTGCATGATGTGGCTGAACCGCTCCACCTCCATGAACTGCGTGACGTCCACGGTTCCCGCCACGCAGACCTTGGACAGGTCGTTGCGGGAGAGGTCCACGAGCATCAGGTGTTCGGCGCGTTCCTTCTGGTCGGCCAGCAGCTCCTCGGCAAGGGCTTTATCTCCCTCCACCGTCTTGCCGCGGGGACGCGAACCGGCGATGGGGTGGGTGATCACTTCCTCACCGGTCACCGTCACCAGGGCCTCGGGCGAAGACCCGACGATCGAGTACTCCCGGCCGTCGGCGTCCTCAAGGCTGAAGATGTACATGTACGGGCTGGGGTTGGTGTTGCGCAGGACGCGGTACACGTCAAGGGGCGAGGCGCCGCACTCCATCTCGAAGCGGCGCGAAATCACCACCTGGAACACTTCGCCGTCCACGATGGCTTCCTTGCCGCGGTCCAGCGCTGCCAGGTAGGAGGGTTCGTCCCACCGTTCCTCAACGCTGGAGGCGAAGTCCAGGGCGGCGGGTTCCAGCACGGAAACCGGCTGGGCCACGGGTGTGCTGATCGTGGTCAGAAGGGCCTTGACCCGGGCCACGGCATCTTCCCAGGCCTCGTCCACGCGGTCGGAGCTGCCATCGAAGTTAATTGCGTTGGCGATCAACAGCACCGTGCCGTCATGGTTGTCGTGCACTGCCATGTCCGTCACCAGGTTCAGCGCCATCTCGGGCAGGTGGAGGTCATCCTCCGGCGGGCTGGTCAGCCGTTCCCAGTGGCGGACAGTCTCCCAGCCCAGGAAGCCGACCAGTCCGGACGTGAAGGGCGGCAGGCCGTCAAACCTGCTGGTCCGCAGTGCTTCGATGGTGTCGCGGATGGCGTCCACGGGGTTGCCGTCCAGGGGCACTCCGGCAGGGGGCTGTCCCAGCCAGTGCGCTTGGCCGTCCTTCGTGGTCAGGGTTGCCCGGGACTTCGCGCCGATGAAGGAATACCGCGACCACGTGCCGCCCACCGCCGCGGACTCCATCAGGAACGTGCCGGGCTGGCCCTGGGCCAGCTTCCGGTAGAGGCCTATAGGGGTCTCCGCGTCCGCCAGCACTTTGAGCGTGACGGGGATGACCCGGTTGTTGCCGGCGAGTTCGCGGAACTCCTCGAGGCCCGGGCTGATGATTCCAAGGTCCTGCATGGCTATGCTTCGCCGCCTGTTCTTGTGTGTCGCCTCGTGAAATGTCGCCGGGTGTGGAACGGCGCCAGTCCTATGCTGCCAAAAGTGTTCGCCTGGGGGCAGGTCAACCGCCCAGGGCCGTGGATCAGAGCGCCTCGCCGGTCTCGACTTCCAGGTCCCTGCCGTCGAAGCAGGTCCGGGTGCCGGTGTGGCATGCCGCGCCGACCTGGTCCACGCGGATCAGGAGGGCATCGCCGTCGCAGTCCAGGGCAACCGATTTGACCCACTGGACGTGGCCGGAGGTGTCCCCCTTGCGCCAGTATTCCTGGCGGGAACGGGAGTAGAACGTGACCCTGCCGCTGGTCATGGTGCGGTGCAGGGCTTCATCGTCCATCCAGCCCAGCATCAGCACTTCGCGGGTGTCGAACTGCTGCACCACCGCGGCAACCAGCCCGGCGCCGTCGCGCTTCAACGCGGCCGCGACAGCGTGCGGAAGCGGGCCTGTGGTGGGGGCCGGGACTATTACGGGGGCGGAGGCGGGCTGCTCAGACATCAGACCAAGTCTAGTGCCTCATCGGCGGCCCCGAATATGCACCAACGGGCATACAAACAGTGTGTGAACAAGGGCACCTATGGGCTAGCGGTTCTGCTGCCCAACTTCCCTGCTCTCGTGCTAGTTTCACAAGTGATGCATTTCGTCGAACCGTCCCGAGAAGTCCTGGCCGAAACCCTGCTGGCGGCCGGCCCTGATGCCCCCACCCTCTGCAGAGGCTGGCGCACCAGGGACCTTGCCGCGCACCTTTACCTTCGCGAACGCAAGGCTGCCGTAGGGCTTGGCCTCATCATCAAGCGCCTGTCCAAGGCTTCGGACAAGGCCACCGCCAAGCTTGCGGCGAAGCTGAAAACCGCTGACGACTACACCGGCCTCGTGAACACCTTCCGTAGTGGCCCGCCTGCTCTGTCCCCCATGAACATCAAGGCCTTGGATGAGAGCTCCAACCTGATCGAATATTTCGTCCACACCGAGGACATCCGCCGGGCTGTGGACCGCTGGGCGCCGCGCGCCCTCGACGAGGCCTACTCGGATGCCCTCTGGGACGAACTGATCAAGCGGGCAGCCATCCTTTACCGTGGCGTCGACCTCGGCATTGTGCTGGTGCGACCGTCCGGCCCGCGGCACGTCGCCAAGCGGGCACCGGTTTCGGTGGCGATCGTGGGTGAGCCGGGTGAACTGCTGATGCACGCCCACGGCCGGACCCGCCACGCCCTGGTCACCTTCGAAGGCCAGCCGGACGCCGTCGCCCTGCTCCAGTCGGCTGAAGTCGGCCTCTAAAACCAGCGGGGGCCACGCCCGCCGGGTTCCCTGTCCGAGCTTGCGAGGAAAGTGTGCGGGTGGGGAGGGTCACGTCTTGCCCAATAACCATCGGTTTTTGGGCAAGAAGTGACCCCGCGTTGCTGAGTCGGGTGGGGACGCTAGCGGACTTCGAAGCCTGCGTCGCGGATGGCCTGCTTGACCTGGGACATCATGTTGTCCGGGCCCCAGTGGAAGATCGACGCGGCCAGCACGGCGTCCGCTCCCGCGGCGACGGCCGGCGGGAAGTGGGCCGGTTCCCCGGCACCTCCTGAGGCGATGATCGGCACTTTCACGGCTGCCCGGACGAGCCGGATCAGTTCCAGGTCGAAGCCGTCCTTGGTGCCGTCGGCGTCGATGGAGTTGAGCAGGATTTCGCCGATGCCGCGGTCGGCGGCTTCCCTGGCCCACTCGATGGCGTCGATCCCGGTTCCGGTGCGGCCGCCGTGGGTGGTCACTTCAAAGCCCGACGGCGTGGGCTGGGACCCGGGGCGGGTCCGTCGGGCGTCCACGGACAGGACCAGCACCTGCGAACCGAAATGCCGGCTGATTTCATTGATGACGTCCGGCCGGGCAACGGCGGCCGTGTTGATGGAAGCCTTGTCCGCGCCGAAACGCAGGAGCTTGTCCACCTCGGCGACACCGCGGACACCGCCGCCCACGGTCAGCGGGATGAAGACTTCCTCGGCCGTGCGGCGGACCACGTCGAAAGTGGTTTCGCGGTTGCCCGAGGACGCCGTGACATCGAGGAACGTCAGCTCGTCGGCGCCCGCATTGTCGTAGCGGTGCGCCAGCTCCACCGGGTCACCCGCGTCGCGGAGCCCCTCGAAGTTGATGCCCTTCACAACGCGCCCGGCGTCGACGTCGAGGCAGGGGATGACTCGTACAGCTACAGCCATGGGGACTCCTGGAATTCTCGGTGGATTCTGCGGCGCGGCGTGGACCGGGCGGGATGCTCAGATACGGCAGGCGTGGATGCTGCTGACCAGGATGGCGCGCGCGCCGAGGTCGTAGAGCTCATCCATGATCCGGTTCGTTTCCTTCTTCGGAACCATGGACCGGACGGCCACCCAGTCGGAGTCGCGCAGCGGTGAGACGGTGGGTGATTCCAGGCCGGGAGTCAGTGCGGCGGCCTGTTCCACGAGTTCCTTGCGGATGTCGTAGTCCATGAGTACGTACTGGCGTGCCACGAGGACGCCCTGCAGGCGGCGGATCAGGACTTCAATCTCCTTGGCGGTGCCGTTCGCCGCTCCGCCTTCGCCGGTGCGGCGGATCAGGACCGCTTCCGATTTGAGGATCGGCTCGCCGAAGATTTCCATCCCGGCGGCTTTGAGGGTGTTGCCGGTTTCCACGACGTCGGCGATGGCGTCAGCTACGCCGAGGCGTACTGACGACTCCACGGCGCCGTCGAGCCGGACCACCTTGGCGTTGATGCCCCGCTCGGCGAGGTAACCGCGGAGCAGCCCGTCATAGCTCGTGGCGAGGCGCTTTCCTTCAAGCTCTTCTGCTGTGGCGAAGTCGCCCACCGGTCCAGCGAAGCGGAACGTGGACGCAGCGAAGCCCAGGGGCAGCAGTTCCTCAGCCTCCACCTCGGCGTCCAGCAGCAGATCGCGGCCGGTGATGCCGACGTCGAGCGTTCCGCGTCCGACGTAGACAGCGATGTCGCGCGGGCGGAGGAAGAAGAACTCGATGTCGTTGTCAGGGTCCATCATGACCAGCTCGCGGGTGTCGCGGCGCTGGCGGTAGCCCGCTTCGGTCAGCATGGCGGAGGCGGCTTCGGACAGGGAGCCTTTGTTGGGGACGGCTACTCGCAGCATGGGGGTCTTTCTTGGTTGGGAGGTCTGTGGATCAGGCAAACGGGCCACGCAGGGCACGGGCAGGCAGTTGTTGACCGCCGCGTGCCACGGTGGCTACAGATGCTTGTAGACGTCTTCCAGGGTCAGGCCTTTAGCGAGCATCAGAACCTGCAGGTGGTAGAGCAACTGGGAGATTTCCTCGGCCGTGGCCTCATCGGATTCGTACTCAGCGGCCATCCAGACTTCGGCTGCTTCCTCCACGACTTTCTTGCCAATGCCGTGGACTCCGGACTCCAATTCAGCGACGGTGCGGGAGCCTGCCGGGCGGGTGGCTGCCTTCTCACTCAGTTCAGCGAACAGCGTCTCGAAATTCTTCACGCCCTACAGCCTACTTGCTGCCGGCCCGGGGGCGCCTTTCGGGCCGCTGCATGACGGGCGCGATGTGAGCGAACACACACCGCGCCCCGGCAGCCCGCCCGCTGCTACGTGTACTGCTTGAGGAGCAATGCGGTGGCCAGGGCGGCCGTCACGGCTTCGTGGCCCTTGTCCTCGCTGGAGCCCGGCAGGCCCGCGCGGTCCAGTCCCTGCTGCTCCGTATCGCAGGTCAGCACGCCGAAGCCCACCGGGACGCCGGTGGAGACACTGACATCGGTCAGTCCCGACGTCGCCGCCTGGCAGACGTATTCAAAGTGCGGCGTGCCGCCCCGGATCACGACGCCGAGGGCCACCACTGCATCAAAGTGCGGTGCCAGCCGCGCGGCGGCGACGGGAAGCTCGAAGGCGCCCGGAACGCGCAGCACGGTGGGTTCGCTGATGCCCGCGTCCTTGGCGGCGCGCAGGGCACCGTCCAGGAGTCCGTCCATGATCTGGGTGTGCCAGCTGGCTGCCACAATGGCCAGCCGCAGCTGCGACGTTTCCGCCGGGTTGAGGGTGGTGAGGTCAATATCTGGTGCGCCGTGTCCGCTCATGCGTGAATCTGATCCGTTCAGTTTTGGTCGTGGTCGAAATCGTCGGCAGCGCCGCTTGGCACCGTGACAACGTGGGTGTCCAGCGTCAGCCGGTGCTCCATGCGGTCCTTTTTGGTCTGCAGGTAGCGGATGTTCTGGTCGCGGGAGGGCACCTCGGTGGGCACCATTTCCACCACCGTCACACCGGCTTTGGCGAGCCTGTTCTTTTTGTCCGGGTTGTTGCTCAGGAGCCGGATCTCGTGGAGGCCCATCTCGGCCAGGATCTGGGCGGCCGCCTTGTAGCAGCGGGCGTCCACCGGCAGACCCAGCTGTTCGTTGGCCTCCACGGTGTCAAAGCCCGCTTCCTGGAGGGCGTAGGCCTTGATCTTGTTGGCGAGTCCGATCCCCCGGCCTTCCTGCCCGCGCAGGTACAGCAGCGTGCCGCCGAACTCGTTGATCAGCTCCAGGGCATAGGCCAACTGTTCGCCGCAGTCACAACGGTAGGAGCCGAAGACGTCGCCGGTCAGGCATTCTGAATGCAGTCTGACCAGCGGGGCAACGCCCTCCCGGGGCGGGTTGGGTGAACTCACCGCCAGGTGTTCGGCGCCTGTGACCAGGTCTGTCCACGCCTGGGTAATGAAATCGCCAAATGCCGTGGGCAGCTGCACAATGGGACCGCCGCTCACGGGGTGGTGGGCCCGGCCATTGCCGGCCGCCCCGCGGTGGTGGCCGTTCTGGTGGCTGTTGTCCGATACTCCGGAAGCCGTCATCATTTCTCCTCTACTCCGCCCGGGCGTCCGGCCCGGTGTCACTGTCGGCGGGTGTCCCGGCTCCCGCTTCAAGGTAAACCACAAGATCCTCGATCGAGATCAAAGGGCACCCGTGTTCAGCGGCGAAAGCCCGCAGCCCGTCGAGCCGCATCATTTCACCGTCGTCGTACACCACCTCGGCGATAACACCCACTGGCTCCAGTCCGGCAAGCCGGCAAAGATCCACGGCCGCTTCAGTGTGGCCCGGGCGTTCCCGCACTCCCCCGTCAACAGCCCGGAGCGGAAAAATATGCCCGGGCCTGGTCACTGCCGCGGGTTCGGCGGCGGGGTCGGCAAGGACGCGGGCCGTAAGGGCCCGGTCCGTGGCGGAGATTCCCGTGCTGACACCCACCGCAGCATCGCAGGAAACGGTGTATGCCGTACCCTTGGCGTCCTCGTTCACGGCAACCATGGGCGGCAGTGCCAGGGCATCGGCGCGCTCCCCGCTCAGGGGGACGCAGATGACGCCGGAGCTGTAGCGGATGGTCCACCCCATGAGGGCAGGGGTGGCATGCTGTGCGGCAAAGATGATGTCGCCTTCGTTTTCGCGGTCCTCGTTGTCCACCACCAGCACGGGCCGGCCGGCGGCCATGGCGCGGATGGCATCTTCCACGGGGTCAAGTCCGAAGGCTGCATTGGGCACCGGGCCGGCGGACGCGGCCGGCTCCAGCCGAACGGCGGCGTTCATCGTTCGCCCCCGGTGGTTGCGCCGGTGCTGAATGCCAGCAGCCGTTCGGTGTATTTGGCGAGCACGTCGACTTCAAGGTTGACCCTGCTGCCGGTTGCCTTGGCGCCCAGGCCGGTCTCTGCCAGTGTGGTGGGGATCAGCCCCACTTCGAACCAGGGCTCCGGCTCCGCGGCTGGGCTGACCGCCGTGACGGTGAGCGAGACGCCGTCGATCGCTATGGAGCCCTTCTCCGCGATGTAGCGGGCAAGGTTGGCCGGCACACCGAACCGGAGGCGTTCCCAGTTGCCGAGCGCCTCGCGCTCCAGCAGCTGCCCGACGCCGTCGACGTGGCCCTGGACGACGTGACCGTCGAGCCGGCCGCCGGCAGGGACGCAGCGCTCAAGGTTCACCGAGTCACCGGCGGCAAGTTCGCCGATGGTGCTGCGGACGAGGGTCTCGCCCATCACATCAACGCTGAACTCCTTGCCCTCGATAGCGGTGGCCGTCAGGCAGACTCCGTTGACGGCAATGGACCCGCCCAGTCCGAGCCCTTCGGTGGTCCCGGGCGCGCGGAGGCGGAGCGTTGCGCTGGCATCGCCGTCCCGCTCCACGGACAGAACCTGTCCCTGTTCGGCAATAATTCCGGTAAACATCAGTAGCCTCCCATGGCTGGTTCCGCGGCAGTGCGGGATAGGTGTGGTTCTAAAGCTTCGGTGGGTGCTGGACGGAGGTGCAGCCTCAGGTCCCGGCCCAGGGTCCGGACGGCACCGCCGTCGGAGGGGTCCCAGTCCCAGTGCCGGGCATCCGCTAGGGTGGTGATTCCGAGCCCGTTGAGGGCGGGAGTTCCGGAACCCAGCAGGGTGGGGGCAAGGTAGACAATGAGTTCATCCACAAGGCCGGCGGCCAGGAATGAACTGAGGATGCGTGAGCCGCCTTCCACCATGACGTGGCGGATTCCTTCCGCGTAGAGGAGCGAGAGCGCCTCCCGCGGATCCCGCGTGGCGAGGTGGAGCACGTTGCCGTCGTCACCGCGGACGGCGGCGTCTGCCGGGATGTCCCGCAGGCCCATCACGGCGCGCAGCGGCTGTTTGCCCGATGTCGCTCCGGACGCGTCGCGGGCTGTCAGCCGGGGGTTATCCACCAACACGGTCTGCGTGCCCACGAGGATGGCGTCGATCCGCCGCCTCAGTCCGTGGTTGTCGGCGAGCGACTCCGGCGAGGAGATCCACTGGCTTGTGCCATCCTCAGCGGCGATCCGGCTGTCCAGTGTCTGGGCGATGTGCAGCGTCACGAACGGGCGATGTGCGGCCACTCCCAGGAACCACTGCCGGTTCAACTCGAACGATTCGCTGGCCGCGAGCCCGCTGCGGACCTGGACGCCCGCGTTCCGGAGGGTGGCTGCGCCGCCCGCCGCAGGGTCATGCGGATCGTCGACGGCGTAGACCACGTCCGTGATTCCGGCACGAATGATCGCCTGGGTGCAGGGCCCGGTGCGGCCTCTGTGGTCACAGGGTTCCAGGGTGATCACCATCGTGCAGCCGCTCAGGTCCAGCCCGGCGGCCTCGGCCTGGGTGATCGCATCGGCTTCAGCGTGGGGTGTGCCGGCGCCGCGGTGGTACCCGGTCACCAGCTGGCGGCCGGCCGCATCGATGACGACGGCGCCCACCAGCGGATTCGCTCCCCGCGGGCCCTGCAGGGCTGCTTTCAGCGCTGCGTCCATGGCGGCGGTTTCGGCGGCGCTGAACGCCGTGACGTTTTCGATCCGGGTCATGGGGCGGCCACCGGTCCGGTGGCTTCGGTTCCCGGAGCATGGGAAATCCTGGCTTCAAAGAGCCATCGCAAGGGGTTCATGTGTGTTGTCGTTCCTTCCCTCTAGAACCGCGATGGCTCCGGGGGTATACGACAGCAGAAGGCCGCAGCGCATAGGGCGCCACAGATACAGCTGTACGTGCTTCTCTCATCCAGACTTTAACTGTCGGTACCGGAATTTCACCAGTTCAACCGTCCGCCGGTTCCTTCCCTGAAGGGGAAAGCACCGGCTCGCGGGTCGCGGACTATCACCGCCGGTTCGGACTTACACCGACCCCGGAGCACGTATTGTGTGTTGCTATTGTGCCATAACCACAGGGTGGCCCAGACTATTCCGCGGACGCAGCACGTAACTTGATACTGCCGGCTTCGCGGAGCCTTCCGATGGCTGCCGCCGGGTCCTCCGCGCCGTAGACAGCCGAACCCGCAACAAAGACGTTGGCACCGGCTTCGGCCGCCCGGAGAATAGTTTCCTCGGTAATGCCACCGTCCACCTGGAGGGCGACATTGATTCCGGAGCCGTCAATGGCTGCCCGGGCCTTGCGGATCTTGGGCAGCGTGAGGTCCAGGAATGCCTGGCCGCCGAAGCCCGGTTCCACGGTCATGATCAGGAGCATGTCCAGTTCCTCGAGCATGTCCAGGTAGGGTTCCACAGCCGTGGCGGGGCGCAGCGCCAAGCCGGCCTTGGAGCCCCGGGCCCGCAGTTCCCGGGCCAGTTTGACCGGTGCAATGGAGGCCTCAGCGTGGAACGTCACGGAGGCCAGGCCGGCGTCGGCGAACCCCGGAGCCCAACGGTCGGCGTCGGAGATCATCAGGTGGGCGTCCAGCGGGACAGGGCTGACCGCCTGGATCCGCTGGACCACGGGCAGCCCGATGGTGAGGTTGGGGACAAAGTGGTTGTCCATCACGTCCACGTGCACGGCGTCAGCGTTGCTGATGCGCTGCAGTTCGGCTTCGAGGTTGACGAAGTCGGCGGACAGGATGCTGGGGTTGATGCAGCACTGCGGCATGGGGGAACCTTTCACGGGTCAGGCTTTCTTCCGGATGAGGGCCAGGAACATGGCATCGGTGCTGTGGATGTGCGGCCAGAGCTGCGCCGTGGAATCGTGGCCTGCGCCCAGGTTCCCCGTCAGGCTCACGCTGTCCAGCACGGCACCGGCATCCAGCAGCTCCAGGTCATCCCGCTTCCGGAGGGCATCGCTGACCACTGCCGTGGTTTCGGCCGGGTGGGGTGAACAGGTGACATAGGCAACCACTCCGCCGGGACGGACGGCCTCCAGCGCCGATTTCAGCAGGGCACGCTGCAGCGGCCCCAGGTCAGCAAGGTCCTTGGGGGTGCGGCGCCAGCGGGACTCCGGCCTGCGGCGCAAGGCACCCAGCCCGCTGCAGGGGACGTCCACCAGGACACGGTCAAAGGACTCCGGCTGCTCAGTGCCGATGTCGCGGCCATCGCCGGTCCGGACGCGCCAGACGTCACGGGGCACGGCGGACAGGGCCTGGCTGACGAGTTTGGCACGGTGCGGGGCCGGTTCATTGGCGAGCAGCGTGGCCCCCTGGGCGTTGGCCAGGGCACCCAGCAGGGCCGCCTTGCCGCCGGGGCCGGCGCACAGGTCCAGCCAGGTTTCGGTCCGGCGTTCTGCACCAGTGCCGTCGGCGGGATCGAGGTCCACTGCCGCCATGGCGCGGGCCACCAGCTGGGAGCCGACGTCCTGGACGCGGGTGCTGCCTTCCCGGATGGAGGCGAGGCGGCCCAGGTCTCCGCCACTGGAGAGCGCCGAGCCTTCAACGAGTTCACCGGGGGTTGCCCCGCCCTCCAGGGCTTCATCCAGGCTGCCCAGGCCGGGCAGGGCCACCAGGTTAACCACCGGAGCTTCGTTATCGGCTTCCAGAAGGTCGTTGATTTCGGCGGCTGACCGTCCATGGGCCACCAGGGACTGGCGCATGGCCCGAACAATCCATTCGGGGTGGGCGTACCGGAGGGACGCGATGGTGGTTTCGTCGCTTTCACCGGCAACGAGGATCTCGAGCCACTCCTCCAGGGTGTGCGCCGTGACTTTCCGCAATACTGCGTTGATCAGGGCGGAGGGGCCAGCACCGATGACGGCGCGGGCCAGGCCAACCGTCTGATCCAGGGCCGCGTGGGCCGGGACGCGCATGGCCAGCAGCTGATGGGTGCCGATCCGCAGGGCATCGAGAATGGCAGGGTCAAGCTGGTCCAGCGGCCGGTCGACGCAGCGGGCCAGGATGGCATCGTACGTGCCCTGGCCGCGCAGGGCGCCATAGCTGAGCTCGGTGGCGAAGCCGGCGTCGCGCTTGTCCAGGCCGTGATGGCGGATGCGGGACGGGAGCACCAGGTTGGCGTAGGCGTCCTCGGCGGCTACCGCGCGCAGGACTTCAAAAGCCACAAGCCGCGCGGGGTCCGCCCGGCGGGTCCGCTGCGCAGGAGCGTTTTCGGTGAAGCTCCGCTGGGAGGGGCGGTTGCGTTCGCGGCCTTGGGCGTTGCGCTGGCTGGAATCCCGCGGCCCGCCCTTGCCCCGACCGCTGTTGCCGCGTCCGCCGCCGCCCCGGGCGCCGCTTCCGCTGCCGCCCGTGCCGCCTGCATTACCGCCGGATTCGCTCATTCGAAGACCACGCTTTCCAGTGTTGCCATGCCACGCGCCCAATCGGCGGCGGCCATCATCTTTTTGCCCGAAGGCTGGATCCTCGTCAGCTCCACGGCGTGGGATCCGGTGCCCACCAGGACGCTCTTACCGTCGAGGAATACCGCGCCGGGCTGCAGGTCAGTGTCACCTGGCCGGAGCCGGACAGGTTCGAGTTTGACGCGCTGTCCGTCCAGGGTGGTCCAGGCGCCGGGCTCGGGAGTTACGCCGCGGGCGCGCCTGCCGATCGCCAGGGCGGGCTGCTTCCAGTCGAGCCGGCCGTCATCGATAGTCAGCTTGGGGGCCAGTGAAACGTCGCCGGCCTGCGGCTGTGCAGCTGCCCTCCCGGCTTCAACGGCGGACAGCGTCTGGGCGAGGAGCACGGCCCCGCTGTGGGACAGCCGCTCCAGCAGCGCTCCGGCGGTGTCCTCCGGGCCAACGCCCTCGGTCAGCGTTCCGAACACCGGGCCGGTGTCCAGACCTTCTTCCAACAGGAAGGTGACTGCACCGGTGACGTCGTCGCCGGCCATCACGGCCCGCTGCACGGGGGCAGCGCCACGCCATGCGGGAAGCAGGGAAAAGTGCAGGTTGATCCAACCATGCGGGGGAACATCAAGTGCGGGGCGCGGAATCAGGCCGCCGTAGGCCACGATGGCGGCAACGTCCGGCTTGGCCGCGGCGATTTTCGCCGTCACGGCCTCGTCCACGCGGGTGGCGTGGATGAGGTCGATTCCCAGCTCCGCGGCGCGGGCTGCAACGGGCGACGGCGTCAGCACCCGTTTGCGCCCTATCGGCGCGTCGGGACGGGTCAGGACCGCAACGATCTCAAAGCCGGCCGCAATCAGTGCATCAAGGGACGGGACGGCCACGGCGGGGGTGCCGGCAAAAAGTACCCTCATGTGGTGGCGCCGCCGCCGAAGCCGCCGCCCCCGGCGCTTGTGCCCCCAAAGCTCGCGCCCCCGAAACTGGACCCGACCGTCTTGGCACGCTTCGTCGTCGTGCGTTCCGTAATGGCGTCATAGTTGGCATTGCGGATGGAACGCAGGGCCGTTTTCCGGTCCTCGCCTTCCAGCCTGTCGGTGTAGAGGATGCCGTCCAGGTGGTCCGTCTCATGCTGGAAACAACGGGCCAGCAGGCCTTCCCCCTCCACCGCGACAGGATTCCCGTTAAGGTCCACGCCGGTGGCGCGGGTGGCGCGGAAGCGGCGGACCGGGAACGCCAGGCCAGGAATGGACAGGCAACCTTCAACCTGGTCCGCCTGGAAGTCCTCGCTGTTGTCCAGGACCGGATTGATGATGTGGCCCTCCACTCCGTCGATCCGGTAGGTGAAGACCCTCTGGCTGACGCCAATCTGCGGAGCTGCGAGGCCGGCGCCGTCGACGTCCTCCATGGTTTCCGTCATGTCCGCAACCAGCTTGGCGAGCTCAGGACCGAATTCCGTCACGGGATCGGCCACTGTACGGAGCACAGGATCACCGATGATGCGGATATTCAGAATGGCCATGTGCTGTCTTTCCTCACGGTGGGCGTTATTGGCGAACCTATCCAGTTTAGGTGCAGGGGCGCCGGCCCCGGGACTGCGGTAAATGCTCCGGGCAGGCGCGCTCCGCTAGGCGCTGCGGACGTGCGCGGACGCGGGCGGAGCCACCGGAAGAAGTGCGGATCCGGCGGCGAGAGTATCGGCGGACAGTTCCCAGACCCGGCGCAGGGCGCAGAACTTCCACCAGTGGTGCTTGAGGACGTCGGGGTTGGCGCGGACCGGACGGACTTCGGTCTCGCCGATGGCCACAGCCAGCAGCAGCGGGTTCTCACCGTACTTCCAGGGCTCCCATTCCCCTGCCACGGCGTCCACGAGGCTCTCCTCGGCCTTCATGCCTGCCACCAGTTGCATAACCACCTTGTCGTCCAGCGGCTTGACGGTGCCGTCCCGCGTGGTGCCCTTGGTCTTGTAATCAATGACGCAGATCCGGCCGTTGATTTTGGCCACGAGGTCCAGCGTCCCGGCGTAGCCCACTGACTTGTTCCAGACGGTAATTTCCGGTGCGATGGGCTCTACGCCGTAGAGGTCCCACCACTCATCGAACCGCAGGGCAAAGCCTTCCTCTCCGTTGGCCGCCAACGCCTCGCGGGTTTCCTTCATGGCGTGCGGCCGGCCCAGGGCGCGGAGCGCAACCTGCTCGCAGTAATTATGGACGCGGTCGCCGCGTTTGGCGGCGTCGTCCCTGTACAGTTCTGCTGCCTTTGAGGCCCGGTTGACGGCCTGCCGGATTTTCGCCGGACTGCCCAGGGAATCGGCCAGCAGCGGATCCTTCGCCAGGCTGCTGGCGCCCATATAACCGAACCAGCCGTCCAGACCGTGCGGCTGCTGGCCGATGACGGTGGTGATGGAGGGAACGGAGAACTGTTCGGAGGTGGACCGCGCATACATGCGGCCGTATTCCGTGGCGTGGGCAAGGAGTGGATCAGTCATACAAAGACTCTTTCACAAGGGGCTGACAGAATGGCGGACACAAAAAAGGTCCGTTTCCGCTCGGCTGAGCGGAAACGGACCAGATTCCTCGGTGGGCGATACTGGGTTCGAACCAGTGACCTCTTCGGTGTGAACGAAGCGCGCTACCACTGCGCCAATCGCCCCGATGCCTTTGAATGCTAGCCGACCGGGCGGGGTTTATGGAAATCGAGCCGGGACCGGGCTCGAATTACACACTTGTAATTATAAAAATCCCCTAGATTGCGGGGATCCAGGGGCATTGCCGCCGTTGAAGCACGTTCGATTTGGAGTTTCCCTGAACCTCCTATAGAGTTCTTACTCGTTGGAACGCGAGGAAATGCCCGAAACGGCACGGATTCAGCGGCCCAAATGCGGACGTAGCTCAGCTGGTAGAGCACCACCTTGCCAAGGTGGATGTCGCGAGTTCGAATCTCGTCGTCCGCTCGCAGGACACTGTCACGGCTAAGATTTTTCGGAATCGGAGCTTACACGGTGGGTTGGCCGAGAGGCGAGGCAGCGGCCTGCAAAGCCGTTCACACGGGTTCGAATCCCGTACCCACCTCGGTGAAAACCATGGATTCCGGTTCACGCCGGACGAAATGGGCGATTGGCGCAGCGGTAGCGCGCTTCCCTGACACGGAAGAGGTCACTGGTTCGATCCCAGTATCGCCCACCAAGCAAGGAAACTTGCTTCATGCAGTACGTCTGGCCGCAGGCCAGGTGTACTTCATACGCGGACGTAGCTCAGCTGGTAGAGCACCACCTTGCCAAGGTGGATGTCGCGAGTTCGAATCTCGTCGTCCGCTCTCTACCCCAGTAATAAATCCGAAATGGCCGGCCTTCCGGTTCCGGGCGATTGGCGCAGCGGTAGCGCGCTTCCCTGACACGGAAGAGGTCACTGGTTCGATCCCAGTATCGCCCACACACAAAGCAGCTCCCCGTGAGCTGCTTTTTTTATTGCCCGGATACGCCGCACGGACTTTACAAAATTTGTCACAGCACCTTGGCACCTCCGGCAGACAGGGCTAGGATCGGTTGCGGAGGAGCGAACTGGCTCCGCGATTGAAGGGAGGTGCTCGTGGGACTGATTGACGATCTTAAGGGCAAGGCTCAGGGTCTCATCCGCGGCAACGAGCAGGCCATCAAGGACGGCATCACGAAAGCCGGCGATTTCGTCGACTCAAAGACTGGCGGCAAGTACGCCGGTCACGTGGACAAAGTCCAGGAGGGCGCTTCCAAGCTCGTTGACAAGAACGACGGAACACCAGGCGTAGCGCCTGCCACCGAGCAGACTCCGCCAGTCAACCCGGTTCCGCCGGTTGACAAGGCTCCGTAACAAGGATTTGGCCAGGGCACTGCCCTTGCACGTCAAGGGGGCGCGGGTCCCGCCGGGAGGCGGCACCCGCGCCTTTGGCGTTTAACTGACGGTCCGGCTTCCCCGGCCGACGCCTAGGATGGCTCGTGGTTCTGGCCCTCGCGGGCGAGTGCAGTCAGGCGGGACACAGCACGGAAGTACTTCTTGGTGTACCCGCCATGCATCATCTCGTCCGTAAAGAGCTTGTCGAAGGGGACGCCGCTGGCCAGGATGGGCACATCCTTGTCGTACAGCCGGTCCGCCAATACAACAAACCGCAGCGCCACGGCCTGTTCGGTGATGGTCTCCACGTTGCGCCACACAACGCCGTCGATGCCGTCGATGAGCTGCCGGTAGCGGCTCGGGTGGACACCGGCCAGGTGGCCTATCAGTGAACTGAATTCGTCCTCTGCCACGGTCTTGCCGTCAAACTCGGCCTTCATCTGTGCGGCGAGCTGGCTGTTCTTCAGGGGTGCCGGGGCGGCGGGCAGCCCACGGTGGCGGAAGTCCTCGCCGTCGATCCTGATGACGTCGAACTGGTCCGCCAGGACCTGGATTTCACGGGCAAAGTCGACGGCGGCAAAGCGTCCGTCGCCCAGCGAACCCGGCAGGGTGTTGGACGTGGCAGCCAGCTTGACGCCGGCGTCGGCCAGTTCACGCATCAAACGGGACATCAGCACGGTGTCACCCGGATCATCCAGCTCGAACTCATCGATGCACACCAGCTTGTAGTGGCTCAGCGCCTCAACAGTTTTGCGGAACGAAAGCGCCCCCACGAGGTTGGTGTATTCCACAAACGTGCCGAAGGCCTTGGGGCCCGGGGCGGCATGCCACAGCGAGGCCAGCAGGTGGGTTTTGCCGACGCCGAATCCTCCGTCGAGGTACATCCCCGCCCTTGTAGCGACTTTTTTGGTGAAGAACTTCTTGAACAGGCCGTCACCGTCGCCGGCTCCAACTCCCCCGGCGAACGCTTCCAGCGCCTTGACCGCCGCCGCCTGGGACGGCTGGTTCGGGTCCGGCCGATAGCTGGCAAAGGAGACCTGGCCGAACCGTGGGGACGGATAGAAACCCTTGAGGAGCTCATCCACCGAAACCGCCGGAGTGCGGGCGGCAAGCTGTTCGATCTGTACCAAGGTGGTCCGTTCTGCTGGTGGGTTGTCCCCAGAAAGAATACCGGCAATGGCCCTGGCCTCCCCCGCGATGGCGCCGGCCAGGGCCAGGGCGTGACGAAGGCCATATTTCCCACTGTTAACAAAGAGGCGGACAGGGCGGTCGGCCGTGGCTAGTGTGGGAGGCAGGTTTTCCTTCTACAGCATCCGCCGTGTGTCTCAGTGAAAGGCCATCACCATGTCCTACGCAGTTGAACAGAACGAGAAGTTCGCCGCCTACGCCAGTCCGGAGCGCCTGGTGTCCACCGAATGGCTCGCAGCCGCCCTCCAAAGCGGCGCCCTTGCGGACGGAAAGCTGGTGGTGGTCGAGTCCGACGAGGACGTCCTCCTTTACGAGACCGGCCATATCCCCGGATCAGTCAAAATTGACTGGCACACGGACCTTAACGATGATGTGACCCGCGATTACGTGAACGGTGAGGCGTTCTCCGCCCTGGCCGCTGCCAAGGGCATCTCCCGCGATTCCACGGTGGTCATCTACGGGGACAAGTCCAACTGGTGGGCCGCCTACGCGCTCTGGGTCTTTACCCTGTTCGGCCACGAGGATGTCCGGCTGCTCGACGGCGGCAGGGACAAGTGGATCGCCGAAGGCCGCGACCTGACCACGGAGCGGACCTCCCCGGCGCCCGGAGACTACCCGGTGGTGGAGCGCAACGACGCCCCCATCCGCGCGTTCAAGGAAGATGTGCTGGCACACTTCGGCAAGCCGCTCATCGACGTCCGCTCCCCCGAGGAATACACCGGCCAACGGACCCACATGCCGGCTTACCCGGAAGAAGGGGCGCTCCGCGGCGGCCACATTCCCACGGCAGCATCCATCCCCTGGGCGCGCGCCGCTGCGCCGGACGGAACGTACCGCAGCCGGGAAGAGCTCGAGGCCCTCTATCTGGGCGAGGCCGGGCTGACCGCAGGCGATGACGTGGTGGCCTACTGCCGCATCGGCGAGCGTTCCAGCCACACCTGGTTCGCGCTCAAGTACCTGCTGGGCTTTGACACTGTCCGGAACTACGACGGCTCCTGGACCGAGTGGGGCAACGCCGTCCGGGTTCCCATCGCCAAGGGCACGGAACGCGGCACGGTCCCGGCGTAAACTGGAACAGATGACTACACATGACCTGCCCGCCGCCTTGGCGGAAATCGTGGATGACTTCCAGGCCCTGACCGAACCAGATCGGCTTCAGCTGCTGCTTGAGTTCTCGCGCGAACTGCCGGAGTTGCCTGACCGGCTGAAGGACCACCCCGAGCTCCTGGAGCAGGTGGTGGAATGCCAGTCGCCGCTGTTCCTGGCCATCGAGACGGAGAAGAACGACGCCGGCCCGGCCGACGCCGTTCGGCTTTACTTCAAGGCGCCACCGGAAGCCCCCACCACGCGGGGTTTCGCCGGTGTGCTCCACGAGGGGCTCGACGGACTCAGCGCGGCCGAAATCCTGGCGGTGCCGGACGACATGCCGGAGCTGCTGGGGCTGACGCGGGCCATTACGCCACTGCGGATGCGCGGCATGACCGCCATGCTGGGACGGATCAAGCGCAAGGTCGCCGCAGCGTCCCGGAACGCGTCCTGATCCACTGATCCCTTGATCGGAATCTGAACGCTTTGGGACGCAAAAGTTCTTCAAAAGGAACGCCGGCCACAGCCGCCCTGGCTGCAGCCGGTGTTCCTTTTGTGCTGCATCCGTATGCCCACGATCCTTCCGCGGCCAGCTACGGCACGGAAGCCGCCGAAGCCCTGGGCATCGCTCCGGAGACGGTCTTCAAGACGCTCATGGTGGAAGTCGAAGGCCGGCTGGCCGTGGGGGTTGTTCCGGTCAGCGGAAACCTTGACCTGAAGGCATTCGCGGCCGCCCTCGGCGCCAAGAAGGCTTCGATGGCAGACCCCGCGGCTGCTGAACGCCGCACGGGCTATGTCCTGGGCGGGATCTCGCCGCTGGGCCAGCGCCAGTCATCACCCACGGTGGTGGACAGCAGCGCCCTTGCCCTCGAAAAGATGCTGGTTTCCGGTGGCAAACGCGGCCTGGACGTTGAGCTTGCACCGTCGGACCTTATCCGGCTGACGTCCGCGGTGACAGCCGCCATCGGCACCCGCACGCCCTAGCGGTTTTGCCCGGGGTTGAGCCGCGGGGCCAACTGGGGCCGGAGCCACGCCTTGATCAGGTTCTCCCAGCGCTCGGGATCGACATTCCATTCCTTCGTGTGCCTGGCGTGGTTGAACGTTTCGAACGTGACCATGTCCGGATTCCGCTCGGCCAAAAGCGCGGATGGTTCATAGGGAACGTACTCGTCATCAACGCTGTGGATGATCAGGGTGGGCGTCCGAACCTCCACGGCGCGCGCCACCCAGTCCATGGCCTTGAGGTCCACGGGTGCGGCCAGTCCGGTGAGCCTGCGGCCCACGGGGTGGCCCAGCATCAGTTGCCCGTAGCGGCCAACGAGGGACGGAATGCGGTTGATCTGCGCATGGTGGGCCAGCACATTGACCCAGTTGATGACGGGCGCGTCCAGGACCATGGCCCGGATCAGGTGACGGTGCGGCGAGAGATCAGCCGTCTGCAGGCAGATGGCACCGCCCATTGACCAGCCGAAGAGGACAATTTCCTCGGCGCCATTGGCCAGGGCAAACTCGATGGCGGCCTCTATGTCACGCCATTCCGTGGATCCCAGGCCGTACCGGCCGTCCTCGGCCGATGGCGCCAACCCGTCATTGCGGTACGAGACCAGCAGGCTGGTGAGCCCCAGTTCGAGGGCGGGGCCTACCGCCCGGAGGGCCTCCTGGCGGGTTGCCCCACGGCCGTGAACCATGATTGCCCAGGTCCGGGACGTCCCGCCGGCCCGGACCAGCCATGCCGGTGCCGTGCCGCCGTCGACCTCAATCAGCACGTCCTCGGCCGCAAAGCCGGCCGTGGCGGGATCCGGGTAAAGCGCACCGCTCCACCATCCGCGGCGGGCCGTATCGAGATCGCCGGCATAGACGGCTTCCACTTCGCGCAGGACCGTGCCGTCCGCCGGCGAATAGGACACGATCCGCCCGATCCGGGCGTGCCCCTTCCCGCCGTCGAAAAACAACCCATAGACGCCCTCCACAGTGGTCTCCGGAGTGGCTGTCAGGATGACCTGGCGGCCGCCCCCTTCCCGGATCACCGCGAGGACTTCCTGGTCCGCCGTCCGCTGCCGGACGGGAGTGATCACACGCCGGGCAAAATAAAGCGCCAGCGCGGAGGAGCCGGTGGCCAGCAGGCCGGCAAGGGCCCCGCCGCCAATGACGCCGCCGAGCGCCCATTTGGCCCGCAGCGACATACGGCCGTCGGCCTGGGTCGGAACTGCCGCCGTCAACGTGGAGGTGCGCGTGGAAGGTGCCATGGAACCATTCTTACTGCCGGAGACGGGTTGACCATATTCCGTCCGGCACGTGGCATCGGAAATCTGCCGGCACCGGGGACGCCGCACGCATGACACCGCGCGCACCGTGCGGCCCAAATGGATGCAGGCGCCGGCGCGCACGACTAGGCTGATGCCATGAACGATCCAATCGTCATCCTGACCGAAGAACCCCTGGGCGCGGACGACCGCGTCAACATAGAACGCCTGGTGGACGGGCAGGACACTCCCCTTGTCCTACTGGTTCCAGGGAACACTGAACGGCATCTGCTGGTAGATTTCCTTGAGAATCTCTCCCTGCTGGACGTTGCTAAGGCGTTCCGCGAACTGACCGCCCACGCCCCGGACCCCACCGTTGAACGGGCCGAGGCCGCAGAGACGCTGGCCGTCTCGCTTGCCGCCCTGGAGGGGCTGGGCGCAGGGGTAACGGGCGAGGTAGTGGACGGCGGGGCCGTCAAAGGCCTCGTTGCCAAGGTCAAGGAACTCGGCGCAGCCCAGGCAGTGGTGATCACCCGTCCGCACGCAGTTGCGGATACGTTCCACACGGACTGGGCCAACAAGGCCCAGGACCAGTTGGGGCTCCCCGTACTCCACCTGTATGCCGGTTCGGGATTTATCGGCGACTCCTGAGCGTTGAGCTGACTATGAGCATCTTTGGTAAGAGCATCTTCGAGAACAAGGCCACGGATTCCGTACCCGGCCCGGCCGCCGACGCCGTCGCTGCGGAACCCGCCTACCGGAAATCCGACGCCGAGTGGCGGCAGGAACTCACCCCGGAGGAATACCGCGTGCTGCGGCAGGCGGGTACGGAGCGCCCCTTCACCGGCGAGTACGTGGACACCCACACGGAGGGTGTCTACCAATGCCGCGCCTGTGGCACCGAGCTCTTCCGGAGCAACGAAAAATTCGACTCACATTGTGGCTGGCCGTCCTTCTGGGCACCGCTCGCCGAAGGCACCGTCCGATACATCCACGACCGGACGCTCGGCATGAAGCGCGTGGAGGTACGGTGCGCGCACTGTGATTCACACCTGGGCCACGTATTTGAGGGCGAGGGCTACGGCACGCCCACGGACCAGCGCTTCTGCATCAACTCGGTGTCCCTGAAACTGGTGCCGCGCAGCGCTGCGAACGAAGAATCCTCGAAGTCCTGAGTCCGCCAGCCGTGGCTCCGCCTACATCTGGCGGAGCCACGAGGCGCCTCGAGCCCGAGAGTATCTTATGCTCAGGCTCGATTTGCGTTAGAGACTCTGGTTGCTTGCTACGCTCGCCGTAGATGCCCAAGCAATGAGAAAGGCAGTCGCACCATGACCGTCACCGTGACCGTGACCCCTCCGAGGATCACCGCCGAAAATCCCGCATGGCTCCGCCTCAGGAACGCCGCCGAATCCCTGCAGGCACTGCAGGTCCAGGACGGGTCCGTGCCTGATGCCGGCCAACACGCCGAGGCCACCCTGCAGGTTGCCGCCATCACGGAGTCGCTTGCCGAACTGGCACCGCTGTTCCCGCACGACGCGGCCTACCTTGACGCCGTCGTCGCTGATTTCCAGGCCTGGGCCACGGCTGGATTCGCCGTCCCGGACTTCCTGGCATCGCTGCTGGCGTTCCAGCCCCAGCTGCAGCGCCAGGACGGCCTGCAGCATGTTGTCATCTTCCCCATGTACACCCAGAACGGAAGCAGCAGCCGGCTGGTGGAGGCCGTGCTGATCGAGGTCATCTGGCCCGATTTTGTGGCCGGCCTTGAGGCCGGGGACTATTCCAACAAGCTCTTTGTGCCCATCCGGTTCCTGGACTTCACCCGCGGCTACAACACCAACTCGGCCGTGCTGTTCCCCGAAACCGTGGCTGTCCGGGCGACACCCACCTTCACGTGGGGCGCGATTTTTGCTGACCGTGAAGCTGCCCGGTTCCGCCGGGTCCTGCGCGCGGCCGCAGACATCACCTCCCTGGACCTGCCCGCGGGCGCCGCGGAACTCCTGGCCGACCAGGAACTGGCCGAGGCCACATTTGTGATGTGGGACCTGATCCATGACCGGACCCACATGCGCGGCGACCTGCCCTTTGACCCGTTCATGATCAAGCAGCGGATGCCCTACTTCCTGTATTCGCTGGAAGAACTGCGCTGCGACCTCACAGCCTTCCGCGAATCCGTCCGGATCGAACAGGACGAAGACGCCGGGCAGGAAGCCCGCCGGCACGCGAAACTGGTGCAGTACGCCATCATCTTCGACCGGATCTTCCGCTTCGCGATCACCGGCAACCGTGTGCGCAACTACGACGGGCTCGGCGGACAGCTGCTCTTCGCCTGGCTGCACCAGCACCACGTCCTGCACTGGACCGACAGCCGGCTCAGCATCGACTGGGACCAGGTGGCGGACGCGGTGATCGCCCTCGGCGCCTCGATCGACGAGCTCTACTGGCGCTCCATTGACCGGCCGAAAATGGCCCATTGGCTTGCCGCGTACCAGCTGATCTCCGCCACACTCACGCCCAACCCCGCATCAGCCTGGGCAAAGGGCCCCGACGCGCTTCCCGTCGCCGGTCCGCCCCGCGGCCTCACCGACCAGGTGCTGGACGACGAATTTCCGCTGTCCATGTTCTACGAAGCCTTGGAGAAGAAAATGCGTCCGGTCATCGAATCCACCGCCGGCATCACCGGAGCGTCCGCGCTGTGAGCGAACCCGGTGCCCCGCACGTTGTACGTGTTCCGGATAATGCCCCCGGGCTGAACGTCCTGGTCACCGGCGGCAGCAGTCCGTCCGGGATCGCGGTGGCCAGGGCGTTGTACCAGGCGGGTTTCCGGGTTTTTACGGTCGGCTCGGACAGGACGCGCATCCACGCTGCTGCGAGGCAGGCGGGCGACGGCGTCACTCCCCTGGTGTGCGACCTTGCGGATCTCGCCGACGTCCAGGCCCTCCGGAAGACCCTGACGGATACCGCCGGGACCGTGGACGGGGTCATCCACCTCGTGGGCGGCTGGCGCGCTGCCAAGGGCATCACGGACCAGAGCGACGCCGACTGGGACTTCCTGGAGCGCGGCGCCATCAGCACGCTCCGGAACGTCTCCCGGGTCTTTTACGCCGATCTGGCCGCCGCCCGAACCGGAAGATTTGCCATGGTGTCCTCCACCGCGGTGGACAAGCCCACGGCGGCGACGGCCAGCTATGTGGCGGCGAAGGCCGCCGCCGAGACCTGGACACTGGCCATGGCGGAGGGCCTGGCCCGCGAGGCCGCGGATGAGGGCACCGACCTGCGCGGCGCCGCCGTCGTCCTGGTGGTGAAATCGCTGGTGGACGCGGAACTCCGGAAGGCGCACCCGGAACGGACCTTTGCCGGCGCCACCGACGTCGAGGACCTGGCCGCCGCCGTCGTCGGACTGTTCAGCCGCCCGGCAGCCGAACTGAACGGCCGGCGCCTGCCCCTGGCCCCTGACCCCAAAATCCCCTGACTTCCTGGACCCTGACCGGCCGGACCCGACCTCCCTAGACTGAGAACGTGAGCAAAGCAATGACAACTACGGCAGATGCTGCCCCCCGGCTCGAAAATCCGTCCGCCCGGCTGCATGACGCGTCCATCCGCGGTTTCGCCTCGGACAACTACTCCGGTGTGCACCCCGAGGTCCTGGCCGCCCTCGCGGCGGCCAACGAAGGGCACCAGGTGTCCTACGGCGAGGACGACTACACGGCACGGCTGCAGGGGCTGATGGAGGATCACTTCGGCGCGGGCATCGAATGTTTCCCGGTGTTCAACGGAACGGGGGCCAACGTGCTGTCCCTGCAGTCGCTGCTCCCGCGCTGGGGTGCTGTGGTGTGCGCTTCGACGGCGCACATCAACATGGACGAAAACGGCGCTCCGGAACGGATCGGCGGTATCAAGCTCCTGCATGTCCCCACCCCGGACGGCAAGCTGACGCCGGAGCTGATTGACCGCGAGGCGTGGGGCTGGGGCGATGAACACCGGGCACAGCCGCTGGCAGTGTCCATCACGCAGACCACCGAGCTGGGCACCTGCTACACCCCGGAGGAGGTCCGGGCCATCGCCGACCATGCCCACACCAAGGGCATGAAACTCCACATGGACGGCGCGCGGCTGGCCAACGCCGCCGCGCACCTGGACGTGCCGCTGCGGGCTTTCACGCGCGACGCCGGCGTGGACATCCTCTCCTTCGGCGGCACCAAGAACGGGCTGCTGTACGGCGAAGTGGTGGTGGCCCTGAACCCCGAAGCCGCCCACGGGCTGAAGTTCCTGCGCAAGATGAACATGCAGCTGGCCTCGAAGATGCGCTTCCTGTCCGCCCAGTTCATCGCCCTGCTGGAAGGCGACCTGTGGCTCCGTTCGGCGTCGCACGCCAACGCCATGGCCGCCCGCCTCCGCGCCGCAGTGGACACGATCGAGGGCGTCGAGCCCACACAGAAGACGGAGTCCAACGGCGTGTTTGCCGTCCTGCCGGCCGGCATAGCTGACCGCCTGCGGGAGTCCTTCCGGTTCTACGACTGGGATGAAGCCGCCCGCGAGGTCCGCTGGATGTGCTCCTTCGACACCAGCGAGGACGACGTCGACGCCTTTGTGGCCGCGATCCGACGGGAACTTGCGGCCCACGCGGGCACGGAAGCCGGATAGCATGGACCGGCCGACGGCGAGCCTGCACTGCCCGCCCCCTGCTGTTGCGTAATCTGCGAAGGTGAACGCACTAGCCCAGGTTCCCCCGGATTTTCTCCACGCCTTGGGAACCCTCCGGAAGGCCCAATGCCGTAGTGAACTGCGCCTGGCGGAGATTCCCGCCCCGGCGCGCCTGGCACCGTTCGCCGTGGCCCTCGGGGCCGAGGTCATGGCGCCCGGACCGGGCAGCGGCACCACACCGGTCCACGGGCCCGCCGCCATGGCTCTGGCGGCGGCCTCCGGCACCGAGGATGACGACGACACCGAGTTGGCCACGGGCCGCTTCATCCTGCTGCACGACCCAGAAGGCTCTGCAGTCTGGGACGGCGAATTCCGGATTGTCACCTACATCCGGGCCCAGCTTGAGCCTGAGATGGGCAACGACGAAATGCTGGGCACCGTCGCCTGGACCTGGCTGGTCGAGGCGCTGGAGAACCACAAGGCCCCCTACCGGGCGGCCGGCGGGACCGCCACGCGCGTCCTGTCGGAGAGCTTTGGAACACTTTCCGACCGGCCCGGATCGATCGACATCGAGCTGCGCGCCTCCTGGACACCGGAGTCCTCGGACGTCACTGCCCACCTGGAGGCGTGGTCAGACATGGTCTGCACGTTCGCCGGCCTCCCCCCTCTGCCCGACGGCGTCACGGCCCTTCCGCGCCGGCGCCGGAACTAGGACTGCCCCTTGTCGGTAAACTGAAGGCATCATGACCCCTCATATTCCGGAAAACACCACGGCCGGCGCTCCGGCTGCTGATACCACTCCCCACATCACGGTGGAAGGCTTCGACAGCCAGGTCCCCGTCGTCATTGACCTCGATGCACCGCGCGACGGCGTGCCGCTGGTTATCGAAACGCAGTCCGGGCTGGAGCGGTGCGCGGCAGCCATCGCCGCCGGAACAGGGCCCGCAGGGGTTGATGCAGAACGGGCCTCAGGATTCCGGTACGGCCAGCGCGCGTTCCTGGTGCAGATCCGGCGCGAAGGCTCCGGTACCTGGCTGATCGACCCTGAACCGTTCGAGAACCTGTCCATCATCAACGATGCGCTCCAGGGCGTGGAATGGATCCTGCATGCAGCCAGCCAGGACCTGCCCTGCCTGCTGGAGCTGGGCATGTGGCCGGACAGGCTCTTTGATACGGAGCTCGCCGCACGGCTGGCCGGCCTGCCACGCGTTGGCCTGGCCGCCGTCATCGAACAGCTGCTCGGGTTTGGCCTGGCGAAGGAACATTCGGCCGCCGACTGGTCCACCCGGCCACTGCCCGAGCCATGGCTGCGCTACGCCGCCCTGGACGTGGAAGTCCTGACCGAGCTGCGCGAAGAACTCATCGAACTGCTGCAGGCCGACGGGAAGCTGGAATACGCCGAGCAGGAATTTGCCGCGATCCTTGCCGCCGGCGTCGCCCCTCCCCGGGTTGACCCCTGGCGTAAGACGTCGGGCCTGCACCAGATCCGCGACCGGCGCCAGCTGGCCGCTGTCCGCGAAATGTGGCTGGAGCGCGATTCCCTGGCGCAGAAGCGCGATGTGGCGCCGGGACGGCTGATCCCTGATTCCGCCCTGGTGTCCGCCGCCAAGGCCATGCCGTCCACCGTTCCCCAACTGCTCGGCACCAAGGGCTTCCACGGCCGTGCCGCACAGCGTGAGGCACCCCGCTGGCTCCGGTGCATCGCCGCTGCCCGCGATCTTGAGGACCTTCCGCCGCTGCACCTGCCCACCAACGCGCCGCCCCCGCCGCGGGTGTGGTCCGATCGGGACCCCGAGGCCGCCGCACGCCTGTCCACCGCCCGTCCGCTCCTGCAGGAGAAGGCGGAGGAACTGAACCTTCCCGTCGAGAACCTGCTGACGCCGGACTATCTGCGCCGTGTGGCCTGGCGTCCGCCGTCGGGCATCACCGAAGAAACAGTGGCCGCCGAGCTGCGTGCCCTCGGTGCCCGCGAATGGCAGATCGGCGTGGTGGCACCGCTTCTCACGGACGCGTTCCTCAACCCGCAACCGCTGCCGGCCAAGGAAACCAAGGCAACCGCAGCCACCGAATAAACGCCCCTCACCGAGCCTTGCACACTATGTTACTGACGAGTAACATAGTGTGCACTGCCGTCCCAGAGCGCTGCCCTTTGGCCTCCGGACGGCGCCAACGTCTCGATGAGGAGTAAACGTGAGCCAAGCCCGCCACAGCGGAGAACACAGCAGCGAATCCCCGCGAACTGTCCGCGACGTCGTTTTTGTTGACGGCGTCCGCACACCCTTCGGCCGGGCCGGCGAGAAAGGCATCTACGCCGGAACCCGCGCCGATGACCTGATGGTGAAGTGCATCCGCGAACTTCTGCGCCGCAACCCCACCCTGCCAGCGGCCCGGATCGACGAAGTCGCTGTCGCAGCCACCACCCAGACCGGCGACCAGGGCCTGACCCTCGGCCGTACAGCCGCCCTCCTGGCAGGGCTCCCCCGCACCGTCCCCGGCTTCGCCATCGACCGCATGTGCGCCGGCGCCATGACCGCAGTCACCACAACGGCGAGCGGCATCGGTTTCGGTGCCTACGACGTCGTCATCGCCGGTGGCGTCGAGCACATGGGCAACCACCCGATGGGCTCCGGCGCCGACCCGAACCCGCGCTTTATGTCCGAGCGGCTGGTGGATCCCGCCGCCCTGAACATGGGCAACACAGCGGAAAACCTGCATGACCGTTTTCCCGCCATCACCAAGGCACGCACCGACGCCTACGCGGTTGCCTCGCAGGACAAACTCGAGGCCGCCTACGCCAAGGGCCAGATCCAGCCGGACCTCGTTCCGGTCGCTACCCTCAAGCCGGGTGAGGGCTGGACGGTGAACAGTGTTGATGAGCCGCCCCGCCCGGGCACCACGCTGGAGGACCTGGCAGCCCTGCGGACCCCCTTCCGCGCCCACGGCCGCGTGACGGCAGGCAACGCCGCCGGTCTGAACGACGGCGCCACCGCCGCCGTCCTGGCCTCCTCCGAAGCCGCCGCGGAACTGGGCCTGCCGGTCAAGATGCGCCTGGTCAGCTACGCCTACGCCGGCGTCGAACCGGAAGTCATGGGCATCGGACCGGTGCCCGCCACCGAAAAGGCCCTGAAGAACGCCGGCCTCAGCATTGAGGACATCGGGCTTTTCGAGATCAACGAAGCATTTGCCGTGCAGGTCCTCAGCTTCCTGGACCACTTTGGAATTTCCGACGACGACCCCCGGGTAAACCGGTACGGCGGCGCCATCGCGGTGGGCCACCCCCTCGCGTCCTCCGGAGTAAGGCTGATGAACCAGCTCGCCCGGCAGTTCGAAGAAGATCCCTCGGTCCGGTACGGGATCACCACCATGTGCATAGGCTTGGGCATGGGCGCCACCGTCATCTGGGAAAACCCGCACCACTCGAAATATAGCGGCGCCGTCGCAGCTGACGGCCACGCAGCAGACACAGCAGCCACCACCGAAGGAGCCGCCGCATGAGCGCCGCCGATTTCTCCAAGCTTGCCGGGCTCTTCCCCGACGAAACCGTAACCCACTCATACGTCCAGGACATCAAACTGCCTGCCGCCCCCGGCCAGCAGAGCCCCGGCGTTTTTGCACTGATCACCCTGGACAACGGCTTGGACCACTCCAAGCCCACCACGCTGGGACCCAATACCCTTGTGGAACTGGGCACGGTCCTGGAGGGACTGAAGGAACGTGCGGCACGCCGCGAGATCGTCGGTGTGGGCGTGACCGGCAAGCCGTACTTCCTCGTGGCCGGCGCCGACCTGTCCGCGGTGAAGTCGCTGGAGAACCGCGATCATGGCCTGTGGATGGCGCAGCTCGGGCATGACGTTTATGCCACGCTGTCCAACCTCGGCGTCCCCAGCTTCGCGTTCATCAACGGCGTTGCCCTGGGCGGCGGCCTGGAGATCGCCCTGCAGTCCACGTACCGCACGGTGTCCACCGGCGCCGGTGCATTGGCGCTTCCCGAGGCTTTCATCGGCCTGGTCCCCGGTTGGGGAGGCGTCTACATCCTGCCGCGCCTGATCGGACCCGAGAACGCGGTCAAGGTGATGATCGAGAACCCGCTCAGCAACAACCGGACGCTCAACGGGCCGCAGGCCTTCCAGCTCGGTATCGCCGACGCCCTGTTCGAACCGGCGGATTTCCTGGAGCAGTCCCTCGCCTGGGCGGCCACGGTGATCACCGGCGAGGTGGTCCCTACCCGGGCCAACTCCGTGGACCCCGCTGATCCCGCCGTTGCCGGGCGCTGGTCTGCAGCCGTTGCCGCCGGCCGGTCGTTCGTGGAGTCCAAGACCTCCAATGCCTCGCCTGCCCCGGCCAAGGTCCTGGACATCCTCGACGCCAACCGGACCATGTCCCAGGCCGAATCGGCCGCCCTCGAGTGCGAAACCCTCGCCGGTCTGATGCAGACCGACGAGTTCCGCGCCACGGTCTACGCGTTCCTGGATTTGGTCCAGAAGCGTTCCAAGCGGCCAGCCGGCGCACCGGACCGTAGGCTCGCCCGTCCGGTCACCAAGATCGGCGTCGTGGGTGCTGGCCTCATGGCCAGCCAGCTGGCCCTTTTGTTCGCCCGCCAGCTCAAGGTCCCCGTGGTGATGACCGACATCGACCAGGCCCGCGTGGACAAGGGTGTGGGCTACGTCCATGCCGAGGTGGACAAGCTCCTCGGGAAGAAACGGATCAGCCAGGACGCCGCCAACCGCACCACGGCGCTGGTCACCGGATCTGTCTCCAAGGAAGCCTTCGCGGACGCCGACTTTGTCATCGAGGCTGTCTTTGAAGAGCTGAACGTCAAGAAGCAGGTCTTCGCCGAGGTGGAGGCAATCGTCTCGCCGGACTGCATCCTCGCCACCAACACGTCCTCGCTGTCCGTCACGGCCATGGCCCAAGACCTCACGCACCCGGAACGGCTGGTTGGCTTCCACTTCTTCAACCCGGTGGCCGTGATGCCGCTGCTCGAAATCGTGCGGGCACCCAAGACCGACGACGCCGTGCTGGCCACCGCTTTTGAGCTGGCCAAGGGCCTGAAGAAGACCGCGGTGCTGGTCAAGGATGCGCCGGCCTTTGTGGTCAACAGGATCCTGCTGCGGCTGATGGGCGAAGTGACGGCCGCGTTCGACGAAGGCACCCCTGCCGAGGTTGCCGACACTTCGTTACGTCCCATGGGCCTGCCGATGACGCCGTTCACGCTGGGTGCCATGGTGGGCCTGCCGGTGGCCCAGCATGTCCAGGAGTCCCTGCACGCCGCTTTCGGAGACCGCTTCGCCGTGTCCACGAACCTGCAGAAACTGATCGAGAACGGCGTGAAATCGCTCTGGGCCCCGGCAGCCGACGGCTCCCAGGAGATCCCGGAGTCCACCCTGTCGCTGATGTCCTTCGGCACGTCGCCGTCCACCGGGGACGACGTGCTGCGCCGTGTCCAGGATGCCCTCGCCGAGGAGATTGGGCTGATGCTGGATGAGGGCGTAGTGGCCGGTCCTGAAGACATCGACCTCTGCATGATCCTGGGCGCTGGCTGGCCGATGTTCCTGGGCGGCATCACGCCGTACCTGGACCGTGTTGGCGCCTCCGAACGGGTCAACGGCAGGCGCTTCCTGGCGCCCGGCGTCGCGTCGGGCCTGATCGCTCAGTCCTCCGAATCAGTCAGCCCGGATGCAGCCACCCCGGAGTCAGTCCGCGGGTAGCAGGCGGCCGGCCTCGATGCGCACCAGCCGGTGCGCGATGGACCGGGCGTAGTCCAGGTCGTGGGTGACCAGCACGACGGCGGTGCCCTCCGCCGTCGTGCTGCGCACTACCCGGTCCAGCGCGGCCAGCCCATGGCCGTCCAGGGAAACGGTCGGTTCGTCCAGTGCAAGGACCGCGGGACGCCGGGCAAGCACTGTGGCCAGTGCCAGAAGCCGCTGCTGGGACGCTGGCAGTTCGGCCGGGTGCCGCCCGGCAAGGTGCTCCAGGCCAACGGCGGCGAGGGCCTGCTGCACCGCCTGGTCAGCCGCCGGTTGCCCATGCTCGAGTCCGAAGCGGACTTCCCGTTCCACGGTCCGCTCAAACAGCTGGTCCCTGGGCTGCTGGAAGAGGAGCCCGACGTCGGCGGCCACGCGTCCCGCAGGCTGTCCACCGATGTGCCGTCCCCTGATCAGCACGCTGCCTGCGGTGGGCTGGAGCAAGCCGTTGAGGTGCCTTAGGAGCGTGGACTTTCCGGCGCCGTTGGGACCTGCCACAGCCAGGATCTCGCCCGCGCTGACGGCAAGGCTCAGTCCGTGCAGGACCGGGTCAGCAGGCGGGCCCGGTTGTGCCCGGAACCAGCCTCTGCGCGGCGTCCCCCGGTAGGTGAACGACACGTCACGCAGCTCCAAAGCCGGCGGACCGTCGAGGACGGATAGATACTCGGCTTCTGCCGGCCGGCGGAGCCCTGTGTGCGGGCGGGGGCTAACCACGCCCGCGATTTCCAGCGCGCCGGCAGCCAGGATTTCTGCCGGCGAGCCAGCCGCGGCCACGGTACCGCCGGCAAGGACCAGCCACGTATCGGCGTTGTGCAGGAAGGCGTCGGCCCGCTGGCTCAGGATCACGACGGCGGTGCCGTCCTGGACGAGGTTCCGCACCAGGGCAGCGAGGTCTTCGGCTCCGTCCATGTCGAGGGAGGCGAAGGGTTCGTCCATGATGAGAACCGCGGGGCGGGAAATGACCGCGCAGCCGATAGCCAGGCGGCGCAGCTGGCCGCCTGAAAGCGTGGCGGGATCCCGGTCCAGCAGCCGGGTCAGGCCGGTCAGTGCTGCGGTGTGCCGCACGGCGCCGGACATCGACTCCCGGTCAATCCCGGCGTTTTCCAGCCCGAAGGCCAGCTCCTCGGCCACCGTGGCACGGATGGTGGACAGGGCGGCCGCTGGATCCTGCGGCACAAAGCCCACGTGGCGGCCCCAGCTCCCGGGATCGATCCGCGGATCGGCAGCCGTTCCGGTGAACCGGAGGCACGTGCCGGCAAGCTCGAGAAAACCCGTGAGCGTCCCGCCGTCGCCGGGCAGCAACCAGCCGGCGAGCAGGCGTCCCAGGGTTGACTTGCCGCTGCCGGATCCGCCAAGCACGGCTGTCAGCGATCCCGCGGCGAAGGCCACGTCGAGCCCCGCCAGAACCGGTTCCTGCTCGCCGGAGAAGAAAAATTCTTCGATACCCGCGGCCAGGGCCGGACGTGAGCTTTGCGCCACTTAGGAAGCACCCGCCGTCGGCTGCCAGAGGCGCGCGGCGATGGCCGCCACCGCCGCCACCACCAGCACGAGGCGAACCCACCGCTGGACCGGAGAATCCTGGACCGCCCGGTAACTGGTGCGATGCCCGGTGCTACCGAACCCGCGGGCCTGTAAGGCTGCCGCGCGGGTGCCGGCTTCCTCCACGAGGGACAGCACCAGGGGAACCGCCTGCCATCGGAACGCGCCTGCGCGCCCGATAATTCCAGGCCTGATCACCAGGCCACGCGCTTCCTGGGCCTGCCTGATCCGCCCCACCCGTGAACTGATGGCCGGCAGCAGTGTCAGGGTGGAGGCGAGCACAAACGCGAACCGCGCGTGGACGCCGCGGGAGGACAGGGCAGCCACCAGGTCCGGGATGCTTATGGTGAAGGAACATAGCAGCAGCACCAGCACCGCCGCGGAAAGCTGCGCAGCCCGTTCGAGGGCAAAATGGAGCCCTTCCACGGTGACCCGCGCAGGGCCCCACTGCGCCAGGACCGTGGTGCCCTCCGGAAAAAACAGTCCGTGCAGGGCCAGCAGTGACAGAACCACCGGAACCAGGATGACCGCCACCGCCGGCAGCATCCGGCGGGCCACTCCCCCGGCTACCGACAAGCCCGCGGCCGCGGCGATCACGGTGACGGACAGCGGCCAGCTGGCAGCCGCCGTCGTAATAACTGCAGCGCTGCCGGCAGCCGCCAGCGACGTCAGGGGGTGTAGGCGCATCAGGGGTGGGTCAGGCGTCCCGGCCGGCGGATTCGCCGGTGGATTCGCCGGCGGGCTGGCTGACGGCTGTTCCGGCAAGCACGCGGTACCGCCGGACAAACGGGAACTGCAGGCGGGTGCGCCGCGGCAGGGCATACACCAGGACGGCCACGAAGGTGAAGACGATGGCCTTGTCCATGGGGTCCGAGATCAGCGCCTGCTTGGTGATGGCCGCCAGGAGGGTGTCACCCATGGAGCGGAAGGCGCTGACGATGGCGCCGGTGGCCAGGCCGGAGGTGCCGCCGAAGACGAACGCGGCAACCGGAGCGGAGACCACACCGCCGATGATGCCGGCCAGGAACCCTGCCACCGGTGCCAGGTAGAAGCGCCGGAACAGGCCGTGGCGTGCGGCGACGCCGGCCAGGAAGCCGATCAGGGCGGCACCGGCGGCGAACGGCAGGACGGTGGGGTTGAAGAAGGACCAGACAATGCTGCTGAGGGCGCCCGTGGCCGCTCCGGCGGCGGGTCCGGCCAGGACGGCGATCAGGACGGTGCCGATGGCGTCGAGGTAGAAGGGCACCAAGGTGCTGCCCACGAACTGGCCCAGGACAATGTTCAGGACCAGTGCCACCGGAATCAGCACCAGGGTGGACACGGGCAGTGTGGGCAGTACGCCGATGATCAGCAGTACAGCCCCCACGAGGAAGCCGGACAGGGCGATCAGGGCCGACGCGCTGCCGGGGCCGCCGGTGATGTCCGCGGGCTGGTTCAGCACCAGGTAGATGTACGTGCCGGCGATGGCCAACGCTCCGAGGGCTTCCAGCAGGCGGCGGTTCCGGGCAGCGGCCGGTGACGGCAAGGTGAGGGAGGGCGATGACATGGCGTTCCTTCTGGGATGCAGGCTGTGGCGCCCGGATGGCCCGGGCGGTGAGGAACGCCGCCTATGTCACCTCGGCGGCTGCCGGGGGCGTCTGTGCCGGCCCGGTTCGCGGACCAGTCTACCGTCCGTCCGCGGGCAGCAGCCCGGCCGTACGATGTGAAATGGGTTCGCACACCGACGCCCGCCCGCCTGGACCTTCCGAAAGGCACAAATGCCCCATTACGACCTGGCCATCATCGGATCCGGATCCGGCAACTCGCTGATCACCCCGTTCTGGGACGGCAGGAAAGTAGCCCTGATTGACGGCGGTGTGTTCGGCGGCACATGCCTGAACGTCGGCTGCATCCCCACGAAGATGTTTGTGTATCCGGCTACCTTGGCGGCCGTGCCCGGGGATGCCGCCCGCCTGGGTGTGGACCTGAGCCTGGACAAGGTGCGGTGGAATGAGCTGCGGGACCGGATCTTTGGCCGGATTGATGCGATTTCCGAGTCCGGCCGCCGGTACCGCGCGGAGGAATTGGAGAATGTGGACCTGGTCCAGGAGCACGCCCGGTTCACCGGTCCGCGGACGCTTACCACTGATTCCGGGCGCTTACCACTGATTCCGGGGCGGAGCTCACCGCGGACGGCGTGGTGGTGGCCGCGGGTTCCCGGGCAGTGCTCCCCGACGTGCCGGGGATCGGCCTGCCGCAGGTGCACACCTCGGACACCGTGATGCGGATCGACGGTCCGCCCGAGCGGGTAGTGGTGGTGGGCGGCGGGTACATCGCCGCCGAGTTCGCTGCCGTGTTCCACGGTTTCGGGGCCGCCGTGACCCAGGTGAACCGTTCGCAGCGGCTGCTTCGCGGCAACGACGCCGAAATCGCCGGGCGCTTCGCCGCAGCTGCGGCCAACCGCTGGAAGCTCCGGCTTGGCTACTCGCTCGAGGCGGTGGAGGACAACGGCGACGGCAGCGTCACCGTGGTGTTCGCCGGCCACGGTGGCAAACCTCTGCGGGTCCCGGCTGACATCGTCCTGATGGCCACCGGGCGCGTGCCGAACACCGACCGGCTGGGCCTGGACGCCGTCGGCTTTGACCTGAATGAGGACGATACCCTGTCCGTGGACGCGAACCTCCGGGCCCTCGCCGGCGGCACACCCGTTGACGGTGTCTATGCCCTGGGTGACATCGCCAACAGCTACCAACTCAAGCACGTCGCCAACAGGGAGGCCCGGGTGGTGGCGCACAACCTGGAACACCCGGACCGGCTCCGGACCATCGATTACACCGCGGTGCCGTTTGCGGTATTCAGCAATCCGCAGGTGGCCTCCGTGGGCCTGACCGAGGATGAAGCCCGGTCCCAGGCAACAGCCGGGACAGACGTTGTGACCGCCGTCCAGGACTACGGCTCCACTGCCTACGGCTGGGCCATGGAGGACGAGGAAGGGGTGGTCAAGCTTGTGGCCGAGCGGTCCACCGGCCGCCTGCTCGGTGCGCACATCATGGGCCACGAGGCCTCGCTCCTGATCCAGCCGCTGATCCAGGCGATGGCCACCGACGTAGCGGTCCACCAGCTCGCGAGGGGACCGTACTGGATCCATCCGGCCCTCATGGAAGTGGTGGAGAACGCCCTGCTCGCGCTGGACGTGGATTTGCCTGACAACGCGCCGCTGTAGGGCGAACGTTCAGCGCAGCCGCGCCGCGAGGCCGCCGACGGACCGTATCAATTCCCCGAAGGCCTGCTCAGGGTTGTTGTTCGAGACGATCCGGGCATTTGGCGGGTGATTCCACACGTTCCGGTAATCGGCCACGGTGGTCCCCATCAGCAGCGGCGATTCAACCTCGACATCCACGGTGGCCAGGCGGGTTGCGTAATCGAGCGTCCCGGCGGCCACACCGGCAGCGAAATAGTCGTGGACGTGCGCCAGGTAGCCCTGGCCGTAGAGACGGTGAAACTCAAAGTAGAAGCGCAGGGCATCGGACAGGTGCCGCACCAGCGGACTGTCGGCCGTGCTCCTGAGCCCTTCAGGCTGCTTCGGCAGGACGAGCTCCCGCTCACTGCAGCCGGCTGCCTCCGCGAGCCGCAACACATGCTCGGGCCGCAGCTCGATCCGCTCAGTGGTGTCCAGTGAACAGACAATGGGCAGCCGGTCCACCGGCAGGCCGCGGTAGGCCCCATAAACTTCCTTGGCTGCCTGCGGATCAACGTGAGTATTCCATTCGGCGGTGGGAGTGGTGTTCCCCTGGTGGTAGAAGCTGCCGCCCATGATCACTACCTTGCCCAGCAGTTCGGGCAGCCGGGGTTCGCGGCGGATGGCCAGCGCGAAGTTCGTCAGCGGCGCCGTGATCAGGGCCGTGAGCTCCCCCGGATGTGCGCGGGCCGCCTCCACCCAGAGGTCGGCAGCGTGCCGCGCCGAGACCGTCCCGGACGGCGGCGGCAGGACCGCGTGGCCGATGCCCTGGGGTCCATGGGTTTCCGGCGTGGTCACCAGCGGAATGCTCAGCGGAGCGGACGCGCCGACGGCGACCTCCACCCCGGTGCGTCCGCACAGCTCCAGCATGGCGAGGGTGTTTCGTGCCACCTGGTGTGCGTCCACGTTCCCGGGCGACGCCGTCACGGCCACAAACTCCAGGTCGGGCAGCGAGGCCAGGTAGGCCAGCGCCAAGGCGTCGTCAATCCCGGTATCCACGTCCAGCAGCAGTCTGGTCATCGGCGAAGTCTCCTAAAAGAGTGCGGCTTTGGGGGCCTTCGGGAAGATCGCATCCAGTTCGGCGAGTTCTGCCGGCGACGGCACCCAGGCAGCAGCGGCCGCATTTTCGCGGACCTGCTCCGGCCGGGTGGCGCCGGCGATCACGCTGCTGACGGCAGGCTGGGCCGCGAGCCAGGAGAAGGCCACCTGGATCTCGGTCAGGCCACGGTCGGCTGCGAAGGAACTGAAACGCTGGAGCTGGTCCCAGTCGGCGTCGTGCACCATGTTGGTCCGTGTATGGCTCAGCCGCGACCCCGCCGGAGCCGAGCCCGGCGAATATTTGCCCGTCAGCAGGCCGTTGGCCAGCGGGAAGTAGGGCAGGACACCCAGGCCGTAGGCTTCTGCCGCCGGGGTGACTTCGAGCTCGGCCCGCCGGTCCAGGAGGTTGTAGTGGTTCTGCGTCGAAATGAAACGGGTGCCGCCGGCGGCCCTGGCCACAAATTCCGCCTCGGCGATCTGCCAGCCGGCGCGGTTGGAGTGTCCGATGTAGCGGACCTTGCCGCTGGAGACAAGGTCATCGAGGGCACTCAGCGTCTCCTCGATGGGGGTCAGGGGGTCGGGTGTGTGGAACTGGTAAAGGTCGATCCAGTCCGTGCCCAGCCGCCGCAGCGAGGCCTCCACCGCACGGACGATGTAGCGCCGGGACCCCCGGGCCCCAAAGTCGTTGCCATTGGCGCCGCGGACGTCCATGCCGAACTTGGTGGCCACCACCGCATCATCCCGCTTGCCGGTGAGGGCTTTGCCCAGCATCGTCTCGCTGAGTCCGGGCTCCCGCCCGTAGTTGTCGGCAACGTCGAAAAGCGTCACCCCGGCGTCGAGGGCGGCAAGGACGACGGCGTCAGTCCCCGCCTGCGATTCAGTCACCGTGTTGGCACGGCCCAGGTTGTTGCACCCGAGCCCCACCACGGAGACGGTCAGCCCGGAGTTTCCCAGGCGTCGGTAGTCAGGCATGGATTTCCCCTCTAGAGGCTGAAGGAGTTGGCAGGCTTCGGGGAGTGCTTGAGTTTGAAGTTGTCCGGCTCGCTGAAGGGCGCGGCACCGATGCTGAGCTTGGTGAAGTCGAGGTCTTCGCCACGGCTGCAGACCTTGATGGCGCTGACAGCTTTGTTCACGTCGGGGCAGAGGCAGACGATGTTCAGTTTGTAGTCACTGAACTCCGAGCGTTCCACGGTTCCCAGGCCGCGCCAAGCCAGGTGGCTGATGAGGGCGTCCTTCGCCTTTTCCTCAAGGTAGCGGTCACGGTCGGTGCCCTCCTTGGTTTTGAGGGCGAACTGCGCCACCACCCAGAACTGGTCCTCGTCGGGGATTTCGGCGAAGCCGTCCTCGGCGCACTGCACGGCAAAGGCATCCATGAGGCCCTCCACCGCTGCGGCGTCAGCCACATCGGTCTCTTCGGTCTTGCTCTGGTGGCCAACCACGCCGTAGTTCATCACAAACTGGCTGTAGTCCTCGTCGAACCAGCCTTCACGGAAGTGCAGTACTCCCTCGTCGTCCCGTTTGTAGACCCTGATGATTCCGCTCATGACCGCCCCTTCGTGAACCATTCGGCATCTGTTCCGTCGAATGGTGCGTGCTGTGCCTTGACGGCCTGATAAAGATCGTCCGCGGCCGCCTGGATGTCATCCACCAGCAGGTCCGGGTAATTCATGGCGACGCGGTGCTCGGCGAACTCGTCCTGGTCATCGATGAAGACGCCCCGGCCGGCCATGCGGATCACGTCCAGGTCCATGTCGATCACATGGAACTCGGTGACCGCGGGCCGGATTTCCGTCCACTCGTGGGCGACGGCGAGGTCAACGTAGACCCTGACGCCGCTGGGGTGGGCGTCGTCGTAGAACGTGGCCACCCAGTCTCCGGACCGCGGCACCAGGAGCACGGCGTCGGATGCCGTGTAAAAGGCGGCGCCCGGGCGCGAACAGAATTCGTTGGTTCCCTGGAAGATCCACCAGCCGTGCCGGTCCTCGCCGAGGTACCGGCCCGGGACCACCCAGTGGGCTTGCCCGTTCCATTTCCGGTTCCGGGCCACCACCAGCTGGCCTGGCTGCAGTCCCGCGGGAACGCGGGTGGTGCTGGTGTGCCGCGCCGGGCTTGAATCCCCGACGGCGGCCGGATACTTCAGTGCGTCTTCTTCCCTCACAGGATCGGCAGGCTGCCGGTGGTGGGGCGCTCCTGGCCTGGCAGCGGGCGCGCGAAGGGGACCTTTGTGCCCAGAACCTGGGCGACGACGTCGTGGGTGATCTGCTGGGCCGTCAGCCCGACGCGCTCCAGCACCTGGCTGCGTGTGCCGTGGTCCAGGAACTCCGCAGGGAGCCCCACTTCGTTCAGGGCGGTATCCACGCCGGCGGCGCGCATTTCCTGACGGATCCGCGATCCGACGCCGCCTGCCCTGACACCGTCCTCGATGCAGATGACCAGCCGGTGGTGGGAGGCCAGCGCGATGATGGAGTCCCGCACGGGCAGCACCCAGCGCGGGTCCACCACGGTGGTGCTGATGCCTTGGGCGCCCAGGCGGTTGGACACGTCCAGGGCAAGTTCGGACATCGCTCCGACACTGACGATCAGGACGTCGTTTTCGGTGGAGCCGGCCGGCCGGCGGGCCAGCACGTCAACGCCGTCGGCCAGGCGTTCGATGGCTTCCACTTCGGAGCCCACGGTGCCCTTGGAGAAGCGCACCACAGTGGGGGCGTCGCTGATGGCCACGGCCTCGCGCAGCTCTTCCCGGAGCCGGGATGCGTCGCGCGGCGCGGCGAGGTGGAGTCCGGGAACGATCTGGACCATTGCCATGTCCCACATGCCGTGATGGCTGGCCCCGTCCGGGCCGGTGACGCCGGCCCGGTCCAGGACGATGGTGACGCCGGCCTTGTGCAGTGCCACGTCCATCAGGAGCTGGTCAAAGGCACGGTTCAGGAAGGTGGCATACACGGCCACCACGGGGTGGAGCCCGCCGAACGCCATGCCGGCGGCGGACGTCAGGGCATGCTGCTCGGCGATGCCGACGTCGATCACCCGGTCCGGGTGCTTGGCCGCAAACTTGTGCAGGCCCACGGGAATGAGCATGGCCCCGGTGATGCCCACAATGTCGGGGCGTTCGTCGGCGATCTTCGCGATCTCGTCAGCAAAAACAGACGTCCAGGACTGGGCCCCGGAAACACCCGTCGGCTCACCGGTCTCCGGATCGATAATGCCGACGGCGTGGAACTGGTCCGCTTCGTGGGCCCGGGCCGGGGCGTAGCCGTGGCCCTTTTCGGTCATGGCGTGGACAATCACGGGTCCGGCGTAATTCCTGGCTGTGGACAGGGCGTGCTCCATGGCCTGCAGGTTATGGCCGTCAACGGGGCCGATGTACTTCATGCCGAGGTCCTCGAACATGCCCTGCGGCGCCCACCAGTCCTTGATGCCCTTTTTCATGGCATGCAGGCTCTTGTAGGTGAACTGGCCGACGGGGCCGCCGTTCTGGAGCTTCTTCTTCCACCAGTCCAGCGTGCCCTCATAGGCAGGGGCGGCGCGGAACGAGTCGATGGTGGGGCGCAGGGAGGCGAGGTAATCCGCAAAGCCGCCTACCGTGGGGGCATAGGAGCGGCCGTTGTCGTTGACGACGATCACCACGCGGCGGCGCTTGTCCGCCGCAATGTTGTTGATGGCTTCCCAGGCCATGCCGCCGGTCAGCGCCCCGTCTCCGACGACGGCGACGGTGTAGCGCTCCGACTCGCCGGTGAGCTGCCTGGCGCGGGAGATGCCGTCCGCCCAGGAGAGGGAGGAGGAAGCATGCGAGCTTTCCACTATGTCATGCTCGGACTCGGCGCGGGACGGGTAGCCGGACATGCCGCCCTGCTGGCGCAGGGTGCTGAAGTCCTGGCGGCCGGTGAGGAGCTTGTGCACATAGGACTGGTGGCCCGTGTCGAACACAATGCTGTCCCGGGGCGAATCGAAGATGCGGTGCACGGCCAGGGTCAGCTCCACAACGCCGAGGTTCGGTCCGAGGTGTCCACCGGTCTGGGAGACGTTGGTGATCAGGAAACTCCTGACCTCAGCGGCCAGCTCTTCGAGCTGCCCTTGAGACAGCTGGTTCAGGTCCTGCGGATTCCGGATGGTGTCCAAGATTCCCAATGACCCCTCCTTCGGGTGGTAGACGTGCCTGTTAACTCTAACGCCTCGCGGAAAATGCAAAGCCGAAGCCCCGGCTGGTCGGTGACCGGCCGGGGCTTCGAAAGAGTACTGCGTGGGTTCAGATTCCGACTAGTTGGCCGAGATCTGGCGCAGGACGTACTGCAGGATGCCGCCGTTGCGGTAGTAGTCGGCTTCGCCCGGAGTATCGATGCGGAGTACTGCATCGAAGGACTTGGCGGAGCCGTCTTCTGCTGTGGCGGTGACCTTGAGGGTCTTGGGCGTGGTGCCTTCGTTCAGGGCGGTGACGCCCTCAACCGCGAAGGTTTCCGTGCCGGTCAGGCCCAGGGTGGCTGCGGACTCTCCAGCCGGGAACTGCAGGGGCAGGACGCCCATGCCGATCAGGTTGGAGCGGTGGATGCGTTCGTAGCTTTCGGCGACGACGGCCTTGACGCCCAGCAGGGCGGTGCCCTTCGCTGCCCAGTCACGCGAGGATCCGGAACCGTATTCCTTGCCCGCCAGGACCACCAGCGGGGTGCCGGCTGCCTGGTAGTTCTGTGCGGCGTCGTAGACATATGCCTGCGGGCCGTCAGCCTGGGTGAAGTCGCGGGTGAAGCCACCTTCGACGCCGTCCAGGATCTGGTTCTTGATGCGGATGTTCGCGAACGTGCCGCGGATCATGACTTCGTGGTTGCCACGGCGTGAGCCGTAGGAGTTGAAGTCCTTGCGCTGCACACCGTTGGCCAGCAGGTACTGGCCGGCGGGGGTGTCCGACTTGAAGGAACCGGCCGGGGAGATGTGGTCGGTCGTGACCGAATCGCCCAGCTTCAGCAGCACGCGGGCGCCGGAGATGTCCTGGACGGGTTCCGGCTGGGCCTTGATGCCATCGAAGTACGGGGGCTTCCGGACGTAGGTGGAGTTCGGATCCCAGGCGAAGGTGTCGCCGGCCGGGGTGTCGAGCGCCTTCCAGCGCTCGTCGCCGTCAAAGACGCCTTCGTAGCCGCGGGCGAACATGTCCTTGTCGATCGAGGAATCGATGACCTGCTGGACCTCAACCGGGTTGGGCCAGATGTCCCTCAGGAAGACCTCATTGCCTTCGGAGTCGGTGCCCAGGGAATCGGTGTCGAAGTCGAAGTCCATGGAACCGGCCAGGGCGTACGCGATGACCAGCGGCGGGGAGGCCAGGTAGTTCATCTTCACGTCCGGGTTGATCCGGCCTTCGAAGTTGCGGTTACCGGAGAGCACCGCGGTGACGGAAAGGTCGTTGGCCTGGATGGCCTCGGAGATTTCGGCGTCCAGCGGTCCGGAGTTGCCGATGCAGGTGGCGCAACCGTAACCCACGATGTAGAAGCCGAGCTTCTCGAGGTACGGGGTCAGGCCCGACTTGTTGTAGTAGTCGGTGACAACCTTGGACCCGGGAGCCACGGAGGTCTTGACCCACGGCTTCGAGGTCAGGCCCTTGTCGACCGCGTTGCGGGCCAGCAGGGCTGCGGCCAGCATCACCGAGGGGTTGGACGTGTTGGTGCAGGACGTGATCGAGGCGATGGATACGGCTCCGTGGTCCAGTTCGAACTCGCGGCCGTCTTCAGTCTTGATGTGCACCGGGTTGGTCGGACGCCCGTGGGCGCCGTTCGCTGCGGACACAACACGGCTGGTCTCGGTGGTGTGCGAGTCGGCGTGCGTGAACGACGGCGCATCCGATGCGGGGAAGGACTCGTCCAGGGACTCGTCCACGCTGCCGTCTTCGATGGCGACGTAGTTGTGGATGTCCTTGCGGAACTGTTCCTTGGCATCCGTCAGCTCAATGCGGTCCTGGGGACGCTTGGGGCCGGAGATGGAGGGAACAACCGTGGACAGGTCCAGCTCGAGGTACTCGGAGAACTTGATCTCGCGGGACGGATCGTGCCAGAGGCCCTGTTCCTTGGCGTAGGACTCCACGAGTGCCACATTTTCGTCCGAGCGGCCGGTGAGGCGCAGGTAGTCCAATGTGACGTCGTCGATGGGGAACATTGCGGCGGTGGAGCCGAATTCCGGGCTCATGTTGCCGATGGTGGCGCGGTTGGCCAGCGGCACTGCCGCAACACCTTCGCCGTAGAATTCCACGAACTTGCCCACAACACCGTGCTTGCGCAGCTGCTCGGTGATGGTCAGCACCACGTCCGTGGCGGTGGCGCCGGCCGGAATGGACCCGGTCAGCTTGAAGCCAACAACACGCGGGATGAGCATCGAGACAGGCTGTCCCAGCATGGCCGCTTCGGCTTCGATGCCGCCAACGCCCCAGCCCAGGACACCCAGGCCGTTAACCATGGTGGTGTGCGAGTCGGTGCCGACGCAGGTGTCCGGGTAGGCCCGGAGGACGCCGTCGATTTCGCGGGTCATGACGGTGCGGGCCAGGTATTCGATGTTGACCTGGTGCACAATGCCGGTTCCCGGGGGAACAACCTTGAAGTCATCGAATGCGGTCTGGCCCCAACGCAGGAACTGGTAACGCTCGCCGTTGCGCTGGTATTCGATCTCCATGTTGCGCTCCAGTGCGCCGGAGTTGCCGAAAGCGTCGATCTGCACGGAGTGGTCAATGACCATTTCCGCAGGAGCGAGGGGGTTGACCCGCTTGGGGTCGCCGCCGAGTTCCTTGACCGCTTCACGCATTGTCGCCAGGTCCACCACGCAGGGGACGCCGGTGAAGTCCTGCATGATCACGCGGGCAGGCGTGAACTGGATTTCTGTATCAGGCTGGGCATTAGGATCCCAGCCGGCCAAGGCACGCACGTGATCGGCCGTGATGTTCGCGCCGTCCTCGGTCCTCAACAGGTTTTCAAGCAATACCTTGAGGCTGAACGGAAGGTTTTCTGCACCTTCAACGGAGTTCAACCGGAAAATTTCGTATTCGGTTCCGGCTACATTAAGTTTGCCTTTTGAACCGAAGCTGTCCACAGTGCTCATCGCAGGACTCCTCTCGCAACAGTTTCATCTTTGTCGCGCGGTAGACCGCTTGCTAGTTAGGCAGGCCTAATTAGTGCTGGCCACACAATTGCAGGAGGTCAGCCGTGAATACGGGGCGCGACGTGGGATTACTAGCGCCATCCTAGTAGCATCACGGACCCGGCGTCAGCAACGCCACCGTCTCCAGGTGGTGGGTGTGCGGATAGAGATCGAAGGCCCGCAGGCCCGCCAGCGACCAGCCAGCCTGCTGGAAGTACCCCACATCGCGGGCAAATGATGCCGGGTCGCAGGAGACGTAGGCGATGGCGCGTGGCCCGGCAGCGATCAGCTGGCTGACCACGGGCTTCCCGGCGCCGGCCCGGGGCGGGTCCAGCACAATGGCATCGAAATTCCGCGGCTTTTGGCGGAGGACCCGTTCCACCCGGCCGTGTTCGATCTCCACCTGAGGCGCACCGTGAAGGTTCTTGCGGGCGTCCCGGCTGGTTCCCGGCGCACCTTCCACCGAGAGAACGGACCCGGTCTCCCCCACCGCGTCAGCCAGGGGAGCCGTGAACAGCCCGGCCCCTGCGTAGAGGTCGGCCACCACGGAACCCGGCGCCAGGAATCCGCCATTGTGCAGGAATTCTGTGACGGCCCCCACAAGCGTCCCGGGCGCGTCGCGGTGGATCTGCCAGAAACCGGCGCCCGTGACCCTGTAGTCGTGGCCGGCTGCCGACTCCTGGACCCAGGTCCGGCCCCGCAGCTGCGTGGCTTCCCCGGTCAGGGGGTCGAACGTGGCCACGGAAACGTCGTCCGGAAGCTGGGCCGCGATGGCACTGAGCCGCTTGGGTTTCATGCCGGGAGCAGGGGCCAGCAGCACCAGCGGGCGTGAACCGTTCGACGGCGCCGCCACCTCCACGCGTTCGATGCCGGTCAGATCGAGGTCCCACAAGCGGAGCCGGTTGATGCCCTCCGTTGCGAGCGGCATCTCCCGGACGGCAATGATGTGGTCGGAACGGTGCGCGTGCATGCCAAGTTTGCCGCCCGGGGTCACCGAGAAGCTGGCGCGCGTCCGCCACCCCAGGCCGGTGCCGGCGTCGTACGTTGAATCCGCCCCGCTCCCGTCCACGGGGTCCACGGCTTCCACCAGGTTTCCGAGGTCCAGCCCTTCGGGCAGGCGTTCGACGGCGGCGAGCCGCTGAAGCTGTTCGGCCAGTACGGCCGACTTGAGCGTGCGCTGTCGGGCCAGCGAGATGTGGCCGAATTCGGCTCCGCCCACCGGCGGATGTCCGTGGGCCCAGGCACGGAGGGAGTCCGCCGGACGCCAGAAGTGCTCCACCCGGTCCGGGGAGGCTTCCAGCACCTCCACAACGTCGGCACGCCAGAACTTGGCGGACTCCCCCGCGTCGGTGAGGCGGACGCGTACCTTTTCGCCGGGGATGCCGTGCCGGACAAAGATCACCCTGCCCTCGTGCCGGGCCACACAGTGGCCGCCGTGGGCCACCGGGCCGACGTCGAGCACCAGTTCGGTGGGGGCTGCCGTGGCAGCTGCGGGGTGGCTCTGGGGCTGGGGGTTCATCGGATATCCTGCATGTTTTTGGCTTCTTCGGACGATTTCAACTGCCACGGGACACTGGCCACCATCACGCCAGGTTCGAAGTGCAGCCGGGTTTTGATGCGCAGTGCTGTCTGGTTGTGAACCAGTTGTTCCCACCATTTGCCGACCACGTATTCGGGGATGTAGACCACGATCAGGTCGCGGGGGGAATCACGGCGCATGTTCTTGACGTATTCCATGATGGGCGTGATGGTTTCCCGGTACGGGCTGGCGAGGACGGTCAGCGGCACGGGGATCTCCAGCTTTTCCCAGTCGGCGACCGTGTGCGCGGTTTCTTCTGCGTTGATGTCTACCGTGATGGCGTCCAGCCGCGACGGCCTCGACGCCCGGGCGTAGGCCAGGGCACGCAATACCGGTTTGCGCACGTGGGACACCAGCAGCACCGCGTGGACCCTTGTTGGCAGGGCACGCGGCGACGAATCCTCGTCCACGGCCAGTTCCTTGGCCACATTGTCATAGTGGGCACGGATGCTCCACATGATCAGGAACAGGATAAACATGGCCAGCAGCGCGATCCACGCGCCTTGCTGGAACTTGGTGATCAGCACGATCACCAGCACCAGCGACGTCATGCCGAACCCGATGCTGTTGATGGTGCGGGACTTCACCATCCGGCGTCGGGTGGCTTTGTCCTTGGCGAGCTTGAGGTGCCTCCCCCAATGCCGGATCATGCCCAGCTGGCTAAGGGTAAAGGAGATAAAGACGCCCACGATGTAGAGCTGGATCAGTTTGGTGACGTCGCCGTTGAACGCGAGGATCAGCACCAGCGCTCCGGCGGCCAGGGCAAGGACACCGTTGCTGAACGCCAGGCGGTCTCCCCTGGTCCGTAGCTGGCGCGGCAGGTAGCCGTCCTGGGCGAGGATGGAGCCAAGTACCGGGAACCCGTTGAACGCGGTGTTCGAGGCGAACACCAGGATCACTCCGGTGGCGGCGACCACGATGAAGAACAGGATTGATCCCGCACCGAAGATGGTCTGGGCGATCTGGCTGATGGCAGGACTCTGGATGTAATCCTCCGGCAGCGGCAGGCCGTTCATCAGGAATTCCGTCGCCGGATCCAGCACAATGTGCACCTTCGTGGCGTTGGCCAGAAAGATGATGCCGGCCAGCATGGACGAGGCGATGACGCCGAGCAGCAACAGCGTGGTGGCCGCGTTTTTGCTCTTGGGTTTCTGGAAGTTGGGCACACCGTTGCTGATGGCCTCGATGCCGGTCAGCGCGGCGGCGCCGGAGGAGAACGCCCGGAGCAGGAGGAAGGCGCCGGCCAGGCCCACCAGCCCCTCGTCGAAACCGGGAGCCGGCACAATTTCGAAGGCCGCCGACGGCGCTTCGCCCAGCTGGCCTGTCGCGGCCTGGAAGACGCCCACTGCTGTCATGCCGAGGATCGCCGCCATAAAAATGTACGTGGGGACGGCGAAAACGCTGCCGGCTTCCTTGATGCCGCGGAGGTTAACGAGGGCAAGGATCACGACGCCGATGGTGGCGAACAGGGCCTGTTGCCCGTGCAGGGACGGCACCGCCGTGGTGAGGTAGGTGGCCGCCGAGGACATCGAGACGGCCACCGTCAGGACGTAGTCCACCAGGAGCGCCGAGGCCACAGTCAGCCCGGAAAACTTGCCCAGGTTTTCGTTGGCGATCTCGTAGTCCCCGCCGCCGGAAGGGTAGGCGTGCACGTTCTGCCGGTAGGACGCCACCACAGTCAGGAGGACCACCATGACGGCCAGGCCCACCCACGGCGAAAAGGCCACCGCACTCACGCCGGCGAGGGCCAGGGTGAGCAGGATTTCATCGGGGGCATAGGCCACCGAGGACAGTGCGTCGGAAGCGAAAACCGGAAGTGCTATCCGTTTGGGGAGCAAGGTATGGGCGAGCCTGTCATTCCTGAAGGGTCTGCCCACCAGCACCCGTTTCACGGCATTCAATATAGTCAGCACTCCACAAAGCTAGTCTGATTCCCCGCCCATGTCATGACGGCGTCCGGGCGGCGGCGGCACGCGCGGGGCCGGTAGAGTTCTAGCAGCAGCAACAGGCTACGGAAGTTGAGGAGATACGGTGGCGCATTTCGTGATCATGGGATGTGGCCGGGTAGGGGCCACTCTGGCGCACACGCTGGAGGACGCCGGTCATTCCGTCGCCATCATCGACCAGGACGACCGCGCGTTCCGCCGGCTTCGGCAGGGCTTCACGGGCCGGAAGGTCACCGGCGTGGGCTTCGACCGGGACACGCTCCAGCAGGCCGGTGTGGCAGAGGCGTACGCCTTCGCGGCCGTTTCCAGCGGTGACAACTCCAACATCCTGGCCACCCGCGTGGCGCGCGAGACCTTCCACGTCCCCCACGTCGTGGCCAGGATCTACGATCCCGGCCGGGCAGAAATCTATCAACGGCTCGGCATCCCCACCGTGGCCGCCGTCCGGTGGAGCGCAGACCAGGTCTTGCGCCGCATCCTGCCCGAACAGCATCTCGCCGGTGATTTCCGCGAGCCTTCCGGCCGGCTGGTCCTCGCCGAGGTGGACCTCGACGCCGGCTGGATCGGCCACCGGATCAGCGAGGTCGAAAAAGCTGCCGACATCCGGGTGGCATACCTCACCAGGTTCGGCGAGGGCATGCTTCCGGAAACCGGGACTTCGTACCAGGACGGCGACACAGTCCACGCCATGCTGCCGGTGGACCGCAGTTCCCAGGTCGCCCAGATTCTGGCCAAAGCACCCGCCAAGGAGTTGTAGTGAAAGTTGTTATTGTCGGCGCCGGCAGCGTCGGGTCATCGATCGCCAGGGAACTGCTGGCCCACAAGCACGAAATCCTGCTGATCGACCTCAAGCCTGAGGTCATCGGACGCAGCGGGCTGCGCGGCGCGCACTGGCTCGTGGGCGACGCCTGCGAGCTCAGCACCCTGCAGGGAGCGAAAGTGGAGGACGCCGACGTCGTTGTTTCAGCCACGGGCGACGACAAGGTGAACCTGGTGGTCTCACTCCTGGCCAAGACCGAATTCGGCGTGGGCCGCACCGTGGGCCGGGTCAACAACCCCAAGAACGACTGGATGTTCAACGACTCCTGGGGCGTGGACGTTGCCGTCAACACCCCCCAGCTGATGACCGCGCTTGTGGAGGAAGCGGTGGAGATCGGTGACCTGGTCCGGCTCCTGACGCTGCAGACCGGCGTCGCTTCGCTGGTGGAGTTCACGGTGCCGCACGATTCCCACGTCATTGGCCTTACGGTGGGCGACATCCATTGGCCCGAGGACGCCACGCTGGTGGCAATCCTCCGGGACCACGCACCCATCACTCCCAGCCGGGATGACGTCATTGATGGCGGGGACGAGTTGTTTTTCGTCACCACTATCGCGGCCGAGGATCAGTTGCGTGCGCTGCTGTCACCCGAATCAGCGGAGGAGCCGGAGGAGGCCTCCCCTGAGCGCGAAGGCGTGCAGCCTGCCGAAACTCAGGCGCCGGAGGACGACGGCTTCGGCGGCTGATCCGCGATCGGGGCGTCGGTGTCCGCCGGTACCGGCCGGGTGAGCAGCCACGCGATCCAGACGCCGAGGATATAGAGCGGCGCCCCCATCATCAGGCGGGTCGTGGCCAGGGCGGCGAGTCCATCCTCGCCCATCAGGTACAGGGGAACCTGAACGATCAGCCGAAGTACCAGGACCGCCACGATGATCCACGTGCCCAGGCGGTAAGCCTTAAGCCGCGCGGGATCCTTGCGCCAGTCCAGCCCTTCGTTGCGGATGATCCCGAACAGCAGGCCGGCCACCGGCCACTTGATCGCGATGGAGATCACCATGGCGAGGATGTAGGCGGTGTTCGTGAAGAAGCCCGGCAGGTAGAAGTCCTCAGCCTTGCCCGTAGTGTTGGCGAGCCAGGCCGAGATTCCCACCCCCACCACGCCGGCGAGTGCCTGGGTCAGCGGGCGCCGCTGGACGAGGCGGACCACCGTAAACACCGCGGCGGAGGCCAGCGCGGCCACCAGCGACGGCGTCAGGTCCCGCGTGACGGTAAAGGCGATCAGGAAGACCAGGCCGGGCAGAATGCTCTCGGCGATGCCCTGGATTCCTCCGGCGCTCTTGAGGACATCGATCCTGCCGTCATGGGTGCGATGCAGGCCGGCTTTGGCCGCATAGCCCTCGGCAAGTCCCTTCACCGCGGACGGCTCGGGCTGTTTGGACGGCTCGGGCTGCTGGGGCGAGGTCATTCGTTCTCCTGGCGGGAAAGTATTTCATAGCGCGGATTGAACATGGTGGGCAGGCCTTGGCTTTGGGACAACATGCCCTCAAGGCGGACTACCGTCCCGGCCTCGATGCCAGGCACCCTGCGCCGCCCCAGCCAGACCACACGCAGGCGGCCACCCGTTCCCTGTACCGGTTTGGCGCCCGTCTCGCGAACGTCGGGGTCCGAGACAATGGCGGTGAATGCAGCGTTCCGGTCCGCGGGCATGTAGGTGACCGATTCGATGTGCCCCTGGCACACTACCCTCCCCCGTTCCGGCAGCCGGCTGACCGGCATCCCCGCGTCCGGGGAGGGGCCCGGGGGACCTTGGCGCGAATCAGCCAACCTGGGTGGTTTCCGGACCGCGTTCGGGGCCCTTGAACTCGGGGGCATCGACGTCGGGGGCAGCAGGCGGCGGGGTGACGCTGGCATCCTTGGGCAGCCGCAACTGAAGCAGGTCCCGGGGTGGCATGGGGCTGTCGCCCCGGATGACCACAATCTTGCGGAAAAGGGACTCAAGCGGTGCCGCAGCCTCGCGCTCCATCGCTGCCGCGCCGCCCAGGACGCCGCGCAGGAACCACCGCGGCCCGTCGACGCCTATGAAGCGCGCCACCCGGTAGCCCTGGCTGCCGTCCTGTGCGCCGGCGGGCAGTTTGGCGATCAGTTCGGTTCCGAAGCCACCCTGGACTTCTTCAACCTGCCCGCCCTGGCTTCCCACGGACTGACCGATCTGTTCGCGGATCTCATCCCACAGTCCCTCGGTCTTGGGGGCAGCAAACGCCTGCAACTGAAGGCTGGAGCCGTTCAGGTCCATGGTCACAGCCACCACGCGCTGGGTGGCTTCCTCAACTTCGAGCCGGAGCTGGAGCCCCTCGCTCGGGGAAATCAGCAGTGCACCGAGGTCAACATATCCCTCGCGGCTGGAGATCTCGGAAACATCAAAGGGGCCCGAAGCCCGACGCCCGGCGTCCGCCGAGGCCGTGTCAGCGGAATCCGTTGATTCCACTGAGGCCTGGGATTCGTCCGGGTCGGCCGGCTGATCCTTCTTTGATTTCCTGCCGAGCCCAAAAACCATGGGGATTGTCTCCTTAGTTGTGAAAGTGACTCGCCGGGCCCGGTGGGTACCGTCGGAAGTCTTGCTGCCGCGGGCAACCAACTCTGGTTGCCGCCGTCGGCTGTGTCAGGCGTTTGGCGAGGTGAAGCCGCCGGTGGATCCGAATCCGCCGGCTCCCCGCACCGATGCGCTCAATTCGTTGACGGGGACAAACTGCGCATATTCCACCCGCTGGATCACCATCTGTGCAATTCTATCGCCGCGCCGCAGCTCTATGGCGTTCCTGGAATCGGTGTTGAGGAGGGTCACGGAAATTTCCCCGCGATAACCGGCATCCACAGTGCCGGGCGCATTGACGATAGTCAGCCCATGCCTCGTGGCCAGGCCGGAGCGAGGGTGGATCAGGGCTACAAACCCGTCCGGCAGCGCGATGGAAACACCGGTAGCCACCAGCTTCCGCTCCCCCGGCGCCAGGACCACATCTTCCCGGGTCCGCAGGTCAGCTCCCGCGTCGCCGGGGTGGGCATAGGAAGGTGCCTCCAGCCCGGCGTCGAGCATTTTCAGCTGCACCTGCAGCGTCGGGGCCCCGTAGGCTGCGGCTGCATCCGGTGCAGGGCCGGCCAGCTCATCGTCAGGAACGGTTTCAACAGTGGCAAGTTCGTCAGTCACAGTCACTCACTCTAACGCCCAGCCGCTGTTCCGTCCTAGATTCAACGGGACGCCGCAGGCCAAGACCGGATGAACCCAAGATGAAATAGCCAGCCAAAGGTGGAAAGCTGGTGGCATGCCCGAATCCAGCTCCACCGCGCCCGTCCCTGACGCCCCCTCTGCCGGCACCCCGGCAGTTTTCCGGGAGAGGCTGTGGCCGAACGTCTGGATCTGGATCATCGCGGCGGGGATCTCCGGTGCCGGTATCCTCGTGTTCGCCCCGATCAGCATGGTTGCGGGCTATACGGCGGCCGGCGTCCTGTTTACGATCATTGCTGTCCTGCTCGTGCTGTCCACTCCGACGATCCTGGTCACCAGTGACGCCTTGACGGTAGGACGCGCCACCATTGAGCGCCGCTTCGTCGGCGATGCGGCAGCGTTCCACGGCAAGGACGCCACGGCCCAGCGCGGGACCCTGCTCAACGGCCTCGCCTACCTGTGCATCCGTGGCTGGATCGACCCGGTGGTGCGGATCGAAATCACGGACCCGTCAGACCGGACCCCCTATTGGCTGACGTCGTCCAGGCGGCCCGAGGAACTCACTGCCGCGCTTTCGCGGAACTGGGAAAAGTAGGAGAGATTAGGGGAATAGCCGTTCAGCCCTCGCACTCCTTGCAGTAGAAGTGGCCGTCCTCTTCCCGCGCAATCTGCGAACGGTGCCGGACCAGGAAGCACGAGGAACATGTAAACTCGTCCGCTTGTGGAGGCACCACCAGAACCAGCAGTTCCTCGCCGGACAGGTCCGCCCCGGGAAGCTCGTAGCCTGCGGCGAGGTCGCTTTCGTCCACATCAACCGCGGCCGTCGGGTTATCTGATCGCCGGGTTTTCAGATCCTCCAGCGAATCCTCAGTGAGGTCTTCTTCGGATTTTCGAGGCGCATCGTAGTCGGTGGCCATCGCGGTTTGACTCCGTTCCTTTCCGGTGAGCGGGTGACACCCTTGATAACGCCGGACACCCCGTGTTTGTGCCCGGCGTGGGCTCATCCTGCCGCATGCACGCGGCAAAATCCAGACTTCCGCGCGGGTACGGTCCCCTGGCACTGCGCAAACCCCCGCTGCTGACGGCACTGGCGTCCGAAAGTGCCGGAATATCGCGGCGCGCCCTTGCTCCTAACCCAAAAGGGTGCCGGTGAGTGGCAGAGTTTCGATTGATAGTAATGCCAGGGTGGAGGATTTGTATGCAGGATCTACGGCTTGTAGGCGTACACGACGACGGGGAGCATCTCCTGTTGAGCGGTGCCGGCGGCGAGATGTTCCAGCTGCCGATCGATGAAGCACTGCGGACGGCCAGCCGGTCTTCGGCGAAGACGGCTTCCGCGGCTGCGCCCATTGCCATGTCCCCGAGGGACATCCAGTCACGGATCCGCAGCGGTGCCACCGCAGCGGAGGTGGCTGAGCTTGCCGGGCTTCCCCTCGCAAAGGTCGAACGGTATGAGGGGCCGGTCCTTGCCGAGCGGGAGTATGTGGCGCAACAGGCGCGGAAGGTGGAAGTGGCTTCGCCCTCCCCCGGCCATGACACCTACCGCTCCGTTTTCGGCGACCACCCGGCTTCCCTCCACGACATGGTCAACCACCGGCTCTCAGCCCACGGGATTGAACCTTCCACCGTGGAGTGGGATTCGTGGCGGCGCCAGGACGGCAACTGGACCGTAGTGGCCCGTTTTGAAGCCAAAAAGGACGGCACCTCCGGCATCGGGGAAGACCCGCCTGCGCGGTGGACGTTCAGTCCGGCCCGCAAGTCGCTGCAGAACGCCAACCGCTGGGCCCAGCAGCTCAGTGAGCTGGAACCGCTGGACGGCCCCGTTCCGGCCCGCCGTCTCACTGCCGTCTCGGACCGGCCGTTTGACTTTGAAACCGACGCGGAAGCAGCGGCCGCCCGAAATTCGACCGGCCCGCATTCCGTCCCGCCGGCCAGGGAATCTGACGGTCTCCTGGATATGCTCCGTTCACGCCGCGGCCAGCGCCTGGGTGTCGACGAGGACGCGGACGACGCCCTGGCGCTGTTGCTGACCCACGGCGTGCCCGCTGCCCATCCACGTCCCTCGGAAGTGGCCCCTGAACCGGATTCCAGGGAACAGAACTACCGGGAGCCCGAAACGCGCGAGCCAGCACGTGCCGAGTCCACCACGCCGGACGACGCCGCGCCTGCCGCCGATCCACTCACCCGCAAACGTGATGCGCGGCCGTCAATGCTGTCCCGGCTGAGCCTCATCCCCCCGCACCGGGACGCCGAGGATGATGACGTCCTGAAACTGCACGACGGCGTCAGCACCGACACGAGGGAAGTCACCATTGTGGCGTCCCCGCTTCGTCCCGCAGGGCAGGGTGCCCCCGGCGAGACAGCTCCGGGGCGTTCCGCACCGAACGTGGGCCTGGACGAACTGCTGGGCGGCGGCAGCCCGCGGCGGGCAGCCTACGCCGCCGGCACCGACGACGCAGGATCGGGCCAGCACCACGACCATGACGCGGACCAGCCTGAACGGCAGCCCGCAAAACCGAAGCGGTCCACGGTTCCCAGCTGGGACGAGATCGTCTTCGGGACCAAGCGGGACTGACGCCTCAGCGTCGCCGTGGCTTGCCTTCGGCCCTAAAGCACAGCAGCGGTACTTCGCGTTCCGCTTTGGTCAGCGAGCCGTGCTGGCCCACTACCTCCATGGCGGCCGGGCGCCCGCGGCGGGTGTCGTAGAGGGCCAGCGCGTCCCGCGCCGCGATCATGATGTCGCCAATCCGGGGCCCGACGGCCGGGCGCAGTGTCCCGAACAGTCCGGCGGCGATGGCATCTTCCCGCGTAAAGGCCCAGATCCTGTCGCCGAAACGGGCACGCCACGCGCCCAGCAAGCGCTCCCGGCCCGCGGCGTCTGCCGGATCCTCAAGGTAGAGATGGACCATCCGGGGCTCTCCCGCCGTATGCCGCACGCCGTCAATAAGCGACGCGTCCGCGGCGAAGTCGATCCGCTGATGTTCCGGGACGTCGAGCATCCCGTGGTCCGCGGTGAGGAGGACGGTGGTCCCGGCCGGCAGCGACGCGTGGAGCCGTTTGACGGTTGCGTCGAGCTCTTCGAGCTGGTGTTCCCACTGTTCGGACTGGCAACCGTGCCGGTGGCCCGCCTTATCCAGTTCGTTGACGTAGAAGTACATCAGGGACTTGCCAGCCGTGTCCATGGCTTCGGCGGCGGCTTCTGTGCGCGCGTGGGCCGTCACGGCTGAGACGAAATTACCGCCGCGGAGGGCCGCCTGCGTCATGGGCGAGTCGCCGAACTGCGGCAGGCTGACGGTGGTCACATTCACTGATTCGGCGGCCCGTTGGAGGACGGTAGGGAACGGCTGCCACTCGGCGGGGTCCACCTTGGCATCCCAGTTGCCGAGCATGTTGACCACCTTGTCCTGGTCCGGGTCCAGGACGTCGTAGCCCACCATTCCGTGCTGGCCGGGCGGGAGCCCTGTGCCGAAGCTGGCCAGGGCTGCGGCCGTGGTGGAGGGGAACGTGGAGTCCAGCCATACCGGAACTTCGCCCTGACCGGACTGCATCACGGAGCGCAGGAACGGCGTGTGGGCGGACTTTTGTTTCAGCAGGTTCCGGCCCAGGCCGTCGGCCAGGACCACGCAGACGCGAGACGCCGGCGGAAGGCCCAGGGTGTTCGTGAAACCTTCTATGCCGAGGCTTGCGGCCGCGCTGGTGAGGACGTCCGCGATAGACCGCCGGCCAAAGGCGGGCGCGGGCGGCATGCTCAGCTGCGCGGCGGCCCCTTGGGAAACCGCTGCGGAGGCGACTGAGGAGACTGTTGCTTTCCCTTGGTCCGGCATCTCAGCGCTGCTGGTGCCCGCGGCTGAGCCTGTTTCCGAACACACCCGTCCGGGGCCGGGGCTGGAGCGTCTGGCCGGCGTGCGGCATGGGAGCCGTGGAACCTGTGTTCACGGCCCGCAGGGCGCGGGCAAAGAGTTTGGCGTCCTGGACGGCCAGCGGACCGTCTGCTTCGGCGCTGATCCGCAGGACGATGTCCTCCTGGGCAATGGTGCCGCTGTAGCCGTGGTCTGCCTCGCATTGCGGGTCTCCGCAGCTCGCGGGGCCCATGTCCAGCCGCTGGCCGCCGGACCAGGCAATGGCGAGGGTGACTTCCCGGACCGGATCCGAGGGCTTGTAGTCCTGCGGCTGGGAGTACATGTAGCTCAGGACCACGGAGCGGATCTGCGCGACGGGCACGGATTCGGTGGAGATCTGGGCCACGATCTGTTCGCCGGCGTCATCGAGCTGCTGGTCGTCCACATGGGTGATCACCAGCATGTCTGCGGTCAGGACCAGCACGGTGATGTGGCGGCGGACTTCGGCCCGGTCAAAGTGGGTTTCCAGGTGGACGAGGTGGGCCACGCATTCGCGCCCGTCCAGGGCGTCGTCAACGACGTCGGCCACCAGGCGCGGGTAGAAGCCCGCTTTCTGGAGCGCACCGTCCAGGCTCTGGCCGTGGGGTGTGTGGCTGTGTGAGCTGTGGGGGCGGGTTGCCTGGTTGTCACTGCCGGAAGTGGAAGGCGTCGACGGGGAAGGCTGTGAGCTCATTCCCCCATTTTCACAGATCGGCCGTGGACATGCTAACCGCGGTCAGCCCAGCATTGCCCGGCGGGCGCTGTCAGTGCGCTGGGCTGCGTTGCCGATCCGGATATCTGCGGCCAGGATGGACACGCCCTGGGTCCCGCAGAGAACAGGGTTGAATTCCACCAGCGCGATCTCCGGATGGTTGTCCTTCATCCAGGCCAGCCGTCCGGCGACCTCCTCCAAAGCGTCAATGTCCACGGCGGGAAGGCCCTGGTAGCCGAAGAGTTTGCGGGCGGCCCGGGGCCCACGGATGAAGTCCTTCACGTCCGCAGCGGACAGCGGCGGCACTCGGTGCGCCCAGTCATCCAGCAGGTTTACAGCGTCCCCGGCCAGCCCGAAGGAGACCACCGGCCCCAGCAGCGGATCCTCAATGGCCCGGAACGTGCACGCCTGCCCCACCGGGGCCATGGACTGCACCTCCAGTGCCCGGGAACCGTACGGTGCCAGCGAGCGCCGCATCTGCACGATGTTGCGGCGAAGGGACTCCGGGTCCTCAATGTCGAGGCGGACTCCGCCCAGGTCGATGCGGTGGCGAAGTGCCGGGTCGGTGGTTTTCAGCGCGACCGGCCAGCCCAGCCTGCCGGCTGCAGCGACGGCCTCATCTTCTGAGTCGAACCCGGCGGACGGCAGCACCGCAATGCCGTAGTGCGCCAGCAGCTCTGCCGCGGACGCCGGCTCCAGGGTCTTGAGCTGCTCGCCGTGGACATCGTGCAGGAGCTGATCCAGCAGGATTCGTGCGCCCTCCGGATCGCAGCCGTCGGGCCGGACAAAGTGGCCGGGGTCCCGCGCCGCCCATTCCGCGTAGCGCACCACGGCGGCGAGCGCCGCCACAGCCGCACCGGCGTTCGAGAAGCATGGCACTGTCCGGCCGTCGCCTCCCACCATGCCCTCCACGTAGATGGAAGGATCAAGGATGCCGGCGAAGGCAGCGACTACCGGCTTTCCGGCCGCGGCCGAGCATTCGGCCAGCACCTCGGCGATATGGTCCACGGTCAGGCCACGCACCGGCAGCAGCGCGGCCACCACGGCGTTGACGGCGTCGGACGCGAGCGTGTCCTGGAGGCTCTGGCGGAGGGCAGGCAGCGCCAGTGACATGCCGGCGTCGAGATCCACGTCCGTGATGATGTTATCCACTGTCAGGCCGTGGGCCTCGGCGCTGTCCGCCACCACTTTGCCCAGCGCCAGGGAATTGCTGAAGATGGCCAGTCCGGGCCCTGCCGGGAGCGGCTGGCCCGACACGATCTGGGTGACGTCCATCAGCTGTTCGATGGTCTCCACCCGGATCACGCCGGCCTGGCGCATCATGGCGTCCAGCGCACCGGCGGGCGCCTGGGTGGTCCGGACGGCGTGGCCCGGCGGCAGCCGCAGGCCCATGGTTTCCGATTTCGCCACCACCACGGGCTTGGTGCGGGCGAGCCGCCGGGCGATCCGGGAGAATTTGCGGGGGTTCCCGATCGACTCCAGATAGAGGCCCACCGCGGCGGTGTCGGCGTCGTCCTCCCAGAACTGCATCATGTCGTTGCCGGAGACGTCCGCTCGGTTCCCCGCCGACAGGAACGTGGACAGGCCCAGCCTGCGGCGGTGAGACGCCGCGTAAAGGGAAACACCGATCGCCGCCGACTGGCTGAACAGGCCCAGGCCCCCGCGCCGCGGCAGTGAGGGCGCCATGGAGGCGTTCAGTTTCACATCGGGATGGGTGTTCACGATCCCCAGGGACGCGGGCCCGATCACCCTCATGCCGTTGGCCCGGGCCTTACGGACCAGGTTGCGCTGGCGGGTGAGGCCGCGTTCACCGTCGTCCGCGAAGCCGGCGGAGGCAATCACCAGCCCCTTGACCCCGGCCGCGGCGCACTGGTCAACCACGGTGTCCACTTCCTCGTACGGGACGGCGATCACAGCCAGCCCCACCGGCTCCGGGATCTCGGAAATCCGGCCGAAGGACAGCATTCCGGCGAGCTCCAGTGCCTCCGGGTTGATGGCGTAGACCTGCCCGGAAAAACCGCCTTCAATGATGTGTTCGAGCAGCTGGTACCCCACTGTCCCCCATTTGCGGCTCGCGCCGATGACGGCAATGGACGTCGGCGCCAGCAGGTCCCGGACGCTCCTCGCCTCGGCGCGGTGCTCGCGTGCCTCCATCACCGCCCGGGACTTTTCGGTGGGGTCGATGTTGAACTCCAGGCTCACCACGCCGTCGTCGAAATGGCGTTTGACGTCGTAGCCGGCGTCGGCGAACACCATCAGCATTTTGCGGTTTTCGGGCAGCACTTCGGCGCTGAAGCGGCGGATCCCGTTTTCGTGGGCGGCTGCGGCAAGGTGTTCGAGCAGGATAGAGCCAATGCCCCGGCCCTGGTGGGCGTCGGCGATGTTGAACGCGACTTCGGCTTCGAGGGGGTCATCCAGCCTGTCGTAGCGGCCGATCCCCAGGATTTCGCCGCCGAAGGTGATCACCAGGGCAACCCGGTCCTTGTAGTCCACTTCCGTGAAGCGCTTGAGCTCCTTGCTGGACAGCCGGGCCTTGAATGCGAAGAAGCGCATGTAGATTGAGTTCTGCGACTGCCCGGTGTGGAAAGCCTGGACCGCGTCCGCATCGCTGGGGTGGATGGGCCTCAGATGGGCTGTACCGCCGTCACGGAGCACGACATCGGCTTCCCAATGTTCCGGATATTCGCCGTCCCCGGGCTGATCCACCATAGGCTTAGCCTAACCACAAACTGACGGCGCAGGCCGTGTGCCCGGAGTTATCCTCCACACCTGCGCCCAGACCACAGCACCACCCGTCACCCAGAAGGATCCACCAGCCCCATGGCCCGCCGCCAAAGCCCAGCCCCTGCCGGGGACGCACCCCAGGATTTCGTCGAGAACATCGTGGACATCGATGTCACGTCCGAGATGGAAGGCTCCTTCCTGGAGTATGCGTATTCGGTGATCTACTCCAGGGCCCTGCCTGACGCCCGGGACGGGCTCAAGCCGGTCCAGCGCCGGATCCTGTACATGATGAGTGAGATGGGCCTGCGTCCGGACCGCGGCCACGTCAAGAGCGCCCGTGTGGTGGGCGAGGTCATGGGCAAGCTCCACCCCCACGGCGATACCGCCATCTATGACGCCATGGTGCGGATGGCCCAGGACTTCTCGCTGCGCCTGCCGCTGATTGACGGCCACGGCAACTTCGGCTCCCTCGACGACGGTCCGGCGGCCCCCCGGTACACGGAGGCGAGGCTCGCGGCAGCAGCCCTGACGCTGACCGACCACCTCGACGAAGACGTGGTGGACTTCGTCCCCAACTACGACAACCAGCTGACCCAGCCGGATGTCCTCCCGGCCGCGTTCCCCAACCTGCTGGTCAACGGCGCCACGGGCATCGCCGTCGGGATGGCCACCAACATGGCCCCGCATAACCTGGTGGAAGTCATCTCCGCCGCACGGCACCTGATCGCCCACCCGGACGCGACCCTCGATGACCTCATGCGCTTTGTGCCGGGGCCGGACCTGCCAACAGGCGGCCGGATCGTGGGACTGGACGGCATCCGGGACGCCTACGCCACCGGACGCGGTTCCTTCAAAACCCGGGCGAAGGTGGAGATCGAGCAGCTCTCGGCCCGGCGCACCGGCCTGGTGGTCACCGAGCTTCCCTACATGGTTGGCCCCGAAAAGGTGATCGAGAAAATCAAGGACGCCGTCAATGGCAAGAAACTGACCGGGATCAGTGACATCGTTGACCTGACGGACCGCCAGCATGGTCTGCGCCTGGTCATTGAGCTGAAAAACGGGTTCAACCCGAACGCCGTCCTCCAGCAGCTCTACCGCTACTCGCCGATGGAGGATTCCTTCGGCATCAACAACGTGACCCTGGTGGACGGCCAGCCGCAGACCCTCGGCCTGGTAAAGCTGCTTTCCGTGTACGTGGAGCACCGGATCGATGTGGTGCGCCGGCGGACGTCGTTCCGGCTGGGTAAGAAGAAGGACCGCCTGCACCTGGTGGAGGGCCTCCTGATCGCCATCGTGGACATCGATGAGGTCATACAGATCATCCGCTCCTCGGATGAGGTGGCGGCGGCCAGGGTCCGGCTGATGTCCATCTACGATCTTTCCGAGATCCAGGCCAACTACATCCTGGAACTGCGGCTGCGGCAGCTGACCAAGTACTCCCGGATCGAGCTTGAAAAGGAGCAGGAGGAGCTGCGCCGCGAGATCGCGGAACTGGAAGCCGTCCTCGGCTCCGAGGAGCGGTTGCGCGGACTGGTGTCCTCCGAACTCGGCGAAATCGCCGAAAAATACGGCACGCCGCGGCGGACGGTCCTGCTCGAATCCGAGGCCGTCTCCCCCACCGTGGCGGCAGCCCTGGCGGCCGCCCCCAACGGCAAAGGCCAGGCCGCGCCGCTCGCCCTGGAGATCTCGGACGATCCCTGCTGGGCCATCCTGACGGCGTCGGGCCAGATCGCGCGCACGTCCAACCAGGAGCCCCTCGCCGAATCCGGGCCGCGGGCCAGGCACGACGTTTTCCGTTCAGTGGTCAAGACCTCGGCCCGCGGGGAAATAGCGGCGGTCACCTCACAGGGCCGGATGCTGCGGCTTCAGGTCATGGACATGCCGATGCTGCCGCCGATGTCCGGCCTGCCCAACCTCGCCGGCGGTGTCCCGGCCAAGGACTTCCTCACGCTGCTGAAGGGTGAAGCGCTGGTGGCGTTCGCCCCGCTGGATGAGGTCCTGGCCATCGGCACCGCCCAGGGCGTGGTCAAGCGGGTCCAGCCCGATTACCCCCTGAACCGCGAGGACTGGGAAGTCATTGCGCTCAAGGACAGGGACGAAGTGGTGGGTGTGGCGCCGGCCGGGTCAGAGGGGACCGATCTGGTGTTCCTGACCCGTGAGGCTCAGTTGCTCCGTTTCAGCGCCGCCAACGTCCGGGCCCAGGGAAGGACGGCCGGCGGCATGGTGGGCATCAAGCTCGGCGCCGGGGACCAGGTGCTGTTCTTCGGGGCGGTCACCGCCGACGACGACGCCGCCGTGGTGGTCACCATTGCCGGCACGAGCGGCGCCCTGCCGGGCACCGCTCCGGGTGCGGCGAAAGTGACGGCCTTCGCCGAATACCCTGCGAAGGGCCGTGCAACAGCCGGCGTTCGCGCACACAGGTTCCTCAAGGGCGAAGACACGCTGCTGCTGGCGTGGGCCGGGCACGGGCCTGCCAAGGCCTCATCGCTGGCCGGCATAGCCAGGTCGCTGCCGCAGGAGCACGGCCGCCGGGACGGTTCGGGAATTCCACTGTCCCAGGCAGTGGACGCGGTGGGTCCCGCCATGGCCTGGAGCGATCCGTCCTAGACTGCTGCCATGCCTATCATTCCTGATGAAAAGGACTGGACCTGGGTCCTCTCCCGGCCGTGCCCCGAGTGCTCCTTCGACGCGTCCACCGCAACACCGGCCACGGTGCCGGGCAGCGTGGAAAACATGCTCCCGCGCTGGCGGGCCGTCCTCCGCCGGCCTGACGTTGCAGAACGCCCGGATGACAGGACGTGGTCTGCGCTGGAATATGCCTGCCACGTCCGCGACGTCTTCACGCTGTTCGACCAGCGGCTGAACCTGATGCTCGACGTCGACGGCGCCCGGTTTGAGAACTGGGACCAGGACCAGACGGCAGTCGACAGTGATTACGCCAATGCCGATCCCGCCGTGGTCAGCGCCGAACTGACGGCCGAGGGTGAACAGATCGCCGAGTCCTTCGCCGGCATCCGGGAGTCGGAGTGGGGCCGGCGGGGCCGGCGCAGCAACGGCTCGGAGTTCACGGTCCTGACGCTGGCCCAGTACTTCCTGCACGACGTCGTCCACCACCTCCACGATGTGGACGGCTGAGGGGACTCAACCCACCAGCGAAGCAGCCGTGCCCGTCCGGGACAACGCCGGGAGTTCCAGCCGGGCGTCATCCGGCCGGATGTCGGCCGGATTGTGGGTGACCATGACCACTGTGCGGTCTTTCAGGCCGGTGCGGAGGTCTGCCAGCATTTCCCGTCCCGACTGTGCGTCCAGATGAGCCGTGGGCTCATCGAGCAGGATGACCTCGGCCCCCGTCAGCAGTGTCCGCGCCACGGCCAGCCGTTGCCGCTCGCCGCCGCTGAGGAAGGAACCACCCGGCCCGATCCGGGTGTCCAGCCCGGCCGGCAGCCGCGAGACCAGGGCACTGAGGCCGACGGCGGCCAACGCCGCTTCCAGCTCGGCGTCACCGGTGGCAGGAGCACCGGTGGCAGGAGCACCGGTGACAGGAGCACCGGTGACAGGCGGCGCATGGACGCCCAGCATGAGGTTGCCCCGCAGCGTCGAATCGAACACGTGTGCCTCCTGCGGGCACCAGGCCGCCGTTCCGGTCACCGCGGCCCGGCCCGTGGCGGCCGGCAGGAATCCCAGCAGGACGGCCAGCAGCGTGGATTTCCCCGCGCCGGACGGTCCGGTGACCGCCAGCCATGTGCCGGGTCCGGCCGTTGCGGAGATCCCGGAGAACACGGGTTCCCCGCCGGGCCAGGCCGCCCCGACGCCTTGCAGTTCAATCCCCGGGGCGGCACCGGAACGGGCGGGCACAGCATGCAGCCCGTCGCCGTCCCCGGTTCCGGTGCCGCCGCCCTCCAGCACCCCTGACTCCCCGACCCGTCGCATCACGCTGCGAAGCGCCGGGTACTGGCGCACCGCCGTCGTCACCGCCGCGTACGGTTCCACCAGCGCCAGCTGCAGCAGGACAACAACCGCGGCCGTGGCGGGCTCCAAAGTTCCTGCCAGCACCTGGGGTGCGGTCAGCACGGCGGCAGCCAAGGCGGCTGTGCCGCAGGCGGCGACGGTGATGGCCTGGCCGAGGCCTTCGGCCCACGCGGAACGCTGCGATGCCCGGGTGGCCAGGCGGTCCTCGGCGCGCAACGCGTCCAGAACGGTGCCGGCGATGCCGTTCGCGTGCAGCTCCGCCCGGGCATCCAGCGCAGCGGACGTGCGCCGCAGGACACCTGCCCGCAGGCTTTGTTCCGCTGTGGCCGAGCGGCGGTCCCCCCATAGGGCGGCCGCCGGCGCGACGAACAGGCTGACAGCTGCTGCCAAGGCAACGGCCGACAGCGCGGCAGGCGCCACGAGGGCGGTTGCCAGCAGTGCCGAACCGGCCACGGCGAGCGCCGTGGCGGGCGGCAGCACAACCCGCGGCAGCAGGTCCCGGACGGTGTCGACGTCGTCAATCACCGTACCCAGGACGTCGCCGCCCTGCAGGAGCCGCCGGACCGAGAGAGCCTTCCGGCTCAGTGATTCCCAGAGCCGGCCGCGCAGGCGGGTGAGGGCGCCGAAGACGGCGTCGTGGAGCAGGAGCCGTTCCCAGTAGCGCAGGACGGCGCGCCCGATCCCGAAGAACCGCACACCGACGATGGCAGTGAGCAGGTACAGGATGGGCGGCTGTTCGCTGGCCCTGATGATGAGCCAGCCGGAGAGGCCGGACAGCGCCACGGCGAACAGGGCGGCAAAGGTGCCCACCACGGCGGCGCCGGTGAACCTGCCGGCCACCGGAGCCAGCAGGCCGGCCACGAGGCGGGCAGTCCTGCTTGGCCGGGAATCCCCGGCCGCAAGGTTCTGCGTCCTCGCCGGGCGACGCCCAACAATTTCCGGGGCATCCTCTTGCTCCACGGCGGCCCTGGTTCCGGCCGGCTCTGCTCCTGCTGTCAGCACGGCTCCGTCGGAGGGCGCCGTGATGCCGTGGGCGGAAACAGGCACCAGGTGGTCAGCCAGCTCGCGGGTCTGCTGGTCGTGGGCCACCAGGATGACTGTCACCTGGCCCCGGAGGGCACGGATCGAGTCCTGCACCAGCGCCGCCGACACGCCGTCGAGGTGTGCGGTGGGCTCGTCGAGAAGCAGCAAGGTGGCACCGGACCTGATGCGGGCCAGGCCGCGCGCCAGCGCAACGCGCCGCAGCTCGCCCGGGCTCAGTTCGGCCGGATGGTGTCCGGCGAGGTGCCCGGCAGCCGCAGCGGCCAGACAATCCGTGGCCGCCTCGGCTGCTGCCGGCGTATCTGAGCCCCTTCCGCCACCGAGGTACAGCATGACCTCCTCAAGCACGGAGTCCGCCACCATCACCGGGTGCTGCGGCACCCAGGCGATCGCGTCGCGTGCCAGGCCGGAGAGGCGGCCGGAAACCGTGGTGCCGCCGCCGTCCCCGATGGTCCCGGCCAGCACGCCAAGGACGGTGCTTTTGCCGGCGCCGCTGGGACCGTCCAGGGCAGTGATCAGCCCGTGCGGGGCAGCGAACGTTAACGGCCCGACGGCGGGAGCAGACCGTCCGGGGTACGTGACACTGAGGCCGGTGACCGTCACTCCCCCGGACCCGGGCACGGAACCCCGGCTGCCGCCGTCGGACGCGGCAGCTTCGCTTTCCTGTGCTGGCAGCGGCCGCGGCTCGGGTGCTTCAGTGACCTTCCTGCTCTCGGCCAGGGCCGCCCGGCCGTCATCACTGGCGTGGTGGGCGGTGCCCAGCTCGCGCAGCGGCAGGTAGCAGTCCGGCGCAAGGATCAGCACCAGGAGGCCGGCCTCAAGCGGCATGTCGCCGTGCACCAGGCGGACGCCGATGAATACGGCAACCACTGCTACGGAAATGGTGGCGATCAGTTCCAGCGCCAGTGCGGACAGGAATGCGGTGCGCAGCGTCCCCATGGTCCTGGTGCGGTATTCCTCCGAGATCTCCTCGAGGGCCCTGCGCTGCGCGGTGGCACGGCCCAGCCCCACCAGCATGGGAAGGCCCTTGGCGAGTTCCAGCATGTGTGCGGACAGCCGTGTCAGGGTTTCCTGGGCCTCGCGGACATGGTCCTCGGTGTAGCGGCCGATCAGCACCATAAACAGCGGAACGAGCGGAACTGTCAGGACGATCACCACGGCGCTGACCCAGTCGGTGAACAGGATGCGGGCCCCGAGCAGCAGCGGGATCGCGGCGCAGTTCACCAGGGCGGGGAGGAACTGCAGGTAATAGCTGTCCAGCGCATCCAGCCCGCGGGTGGCCAGGACGGCCAGCCCGCCGTCGGCCGGGCCGGTGCTCCGGGCACCGTTCCGCAGGGCCCGGGCCAGCAGCTCGGAGCGGAGTTCCTCCTTGATGCCCAGCGCCGCGCGGCGCGCGGCGATGCCCTGGGCCCAGACGGTGGCGGACCTCAGGAAAACGCCCGCCAGGCCCCAAGGCAGCTGCTCGGCCCACGACCCGTTGCCGGTGGCCAGCCCGGCCAGCATGGCAGCCACGGCCTGCCCCATCAGGACCAGTGACAGCGCCTTCAGCGCTGCCAGCAGGCCAAGCCAGTAGATGGCGGAGCGTGTGGCCGGTCCGGCCGGAAAGTCCGGGCGCACGGCCGGTCAGCCCTTCGTGGTGAATGCCCGGACGGCAATGGCCGGCAGGAAGCTGTGGGCCGCGGGGATCTGGGACGCGCTGACACGGCGTCGGAACACCCAGTAGGTCCACGCCTGGTAGGTGATCACCAGGGGCAGGCCAACGGCTGCCACCACACTCATGAGCCCGAGCGTGTAATCGGACGACGACGCGCTGGCAACAGTGAGGTCAAAAGCAGGGTCCAGGGTGGAGGGCAGCACCACCGGGAACACCGCACCGAAGATTGACGCGCTGCCGAGGATGAGGAAGACCCCCATCGCCATAAACGCCCGGCCTTCGGATCCCCGCCGTGCCAGGAACCAGGCGGCTGCTGCGGCAATGACGGCCACGATCACGGCCGCCCAGGTCCACGGCTTGCCCTCCAGGAACTGGATGATGAGTGCCCAGCCCGCCAAAGGCAGCAGCAGGACCGGAAGCAGCCGGACGAACCAGCGGCGCGCGCGGTGGCGCACGTCGCCGTCGGTCTTCAAGGCGAGGAACGCCAGCGCGTGCAGCAGGGAGAACCCCGCCACGGCCAGCCCGCCCAGTACGGCGTAGCCGCTGAACCACGCGAACGCACCTCCTTCGCGGTCGCCGTTCGCGTTCAGCGGCAGGCCGGTGGTGGTCAGGGCCAGGGCAGCGCCGATGCCGAACGCGGCGAAGAAGGAGCCCAGGGCTATGGCCCAGTCCCAGCGCGACCGCCATGTGTCCGTGTCACCCTTGCCGCGGTATTCGAACGCCACGGCACGGAAGATGAGGGCAACCAGCACCACCAGGAGCGGGAGGTAGAGGGCGGAAAACAGCGAGGCGTACCAGAGCGGGAACGCCGCAAACGTTGCGGCTCCGGCCGTGATCAGCCAGACCTCGTTGCCGTCCCAGACCGGGCCGACGGTGTTCAGCAGCACCCGGCGCTCGGTGTTGTTCCGCGCGAAAAGCTTCATCAGCATTCCCACACCGAGGTCAAAGCCTTCAAGGAAGAGGTAGCCGGTCCAAAGCACCGCGATGACGATGAACCAGATGGTGGGCAGCAGTTCCATGCTCGAGTATCCTCTGCTCTTCTTAGTAGGCGAATGCCAGGACGTCGTCGGCGGGCTTGCCGGTGCCGGGGCCCTTGTTGGCGTCCCCGTTTTCGTCGGCCGGGGTGTGGGTCAGTTCCGGCATCGCGGACACCACACCGCCCCGGATGAACTTGACCAGGAGCTTGACCTCAACCACCAGCAGCGCGGCGTACACGGCGGTCAGGACGATCAGTGACGTCAGCAGCTCACCGGCCGAGACTCCGGGTGAGACTGCGGCGGCGGTGAACATAAACACCTGGTCGATGCCGTTCAGGTCCGGGTTGGGTGCCACCACAAACGGCTGCCGGCCCATCTCCGTGAAGATCCAACCGGCCGCGTTGGCGCCGAACGGGGCCAGGATGCCGAACACCGCCAGGCGCATCAGCCAGCGGGACGCCGGCACGGTGCCCTTCCGGGTCACCCACAGCGCGATGAGCGCCGCCAGTGCCGCAAGGCCGCCGAAGCCGATCATCATCCGGAAGCCCCAGTACGTGACTTCCATGACCGGGACGTACTCGATCTCCTGGCCGGCACGCTCGCCGTAGATCGGGTTCTCCGGCAGGTGGGTTCCGTAGTCGGCCTTGTACTGGTCCAGGAGGCTGTTGACGCCCTTGACTTCGGTAGTGAAGTCGCCCTTGGCGAGGAAGGACAGGATGCCCGGGACCTCGATCAGTGCCACAATCTCGTCGCAGTTCTTAGAGCCAAGGTTCCCGACGCTGAGGACGGAGAAGCCGGTGCCGTCGTGGCAGGCGGCTTCAGCCGCGGCCATCTTCATGGGCTGCTGCTCAAACATGAGCTTGCCCTGCAGGTCGCCGGTCAGGGCGGTGCCGGCGAACGAGATCATGGCGACGACGGCGCCGATCCGCAACGAGCGGATCCACACTTTGTAATCGGTCCGGTCACGGCCGGGGATGGCCGCTTCGCCGGGAATCACCTTCCCGTCGGCGCCGATGGTGTCGATGCCGTCCGTGCGCCTGCGCCAGAGGTGGTACCAGGCGATGCCAAGGAGGAAACCGCCGGCGACGGCCAGCGCCCCCATCAGCGTGTGCGGAAAGGCCACCAGGGCGGTGTTGTTGGTGAACACGGCCCAGGCGTCGGTCATGACCGGCCGGCCGTCAATGATCTCCGCGCCCACCGGATGCTGCATCCAGCTGTTGGCGACAATGATGAAGTAGGCGGAGAACACCGATCCCACCACGGCCACCCAGAGGCAGGCCAGGTGGATGCCCGGCTTCAGCTGCTTCCAGCCGAAGATCCACAGGCCCAGGAACGTGGACTCCACGAAGAAGGCCAGCAGCGACTCCAGGGCCAGCGGCGCCCCGAACACGTCTCCCACGAAGCGGCTGTACTCGCTCCAGGCCATGCCGAACTGGAACTCCTGCACAATGCCGGTGGCCACGCCCATAATGAAGTTGATCAGGAAGAGTTTGCCCCAGAACTTGGTCATCCGGAGATATTCCACCTGGCCGGTGCGGTGCCAGAGCGTCTGCATTACGGCCACCACCAGGCCCAGCCCGATGGTGAGAGGCACCATCATGAAGTGGTAGACGGTGGTGATGCCGAATTGCCAGCGTGCGATTTCCAGAGCTTCCACAGCAGTCCCTCGGGTTGGCGGTGCTATTTTCTACGCGACGTAGAACTTTGACTTCTACAGAGTGTAGAACAATGCGGCGGGCACTGTAAACCAACAGTTCCACCTGGAAGTGGCTCCCACAAGGCCGCGGCGCGCCGAGTGTTCTACCGTACGTAGAAACTCAGGCGAAAAACAGGTAAATTTGTTCTTGTATATGTATCGCTAGAGCAGTCACCGCGGCCGCCAACGGCCCGGTGCGGGGAAATCGAAGGATGTATCGCAATGGCAAGTCTTGGCGAACTGGAACGGGCAGTGATGGATCTGCTCTGGGCGGGCCACGAAGCAGCCACCGCGAATACCTTGCGCGACAAACTGGCAACCACCACCGAGGCAAGCGGGGATGCTGCCGGGCATGAGGGCAAGGAGCTTGCCGTCACCACGGTCCTGACCGTCCTCTCACGGCTTGAGAAGAAGGGCCTGGTGGAGCGTGAACGCGGCATGCGGCCGCACCGCTACCAGGCCGTTTCCAGCAGGGAAGACCACACGGCGGAGCTGATGCACGAAGTGCTGGGCTCAGCGCCTGACCGTGAAGCCGTGCTGGCACGGTTCATCGGCTCCGTGACGGACAGTGAAGCGGAAACACTGCGCAAGCTGCTTGGCCACATCTAGCGGACCATGTTCTGGACCTCGTATCTGCTGGCGGTCCTCGCGATAGTCCTGGCGTGGCCAGTGCCTATCCTGCTTTCCCGTGCCTCGTGGCCTGCCCGGTCACCGTTCACGGCCATGCTGCTGTGGCAGGCCATAGCACTTGCGGGCGGGCTGTCCATGATCGGCGCCATGCTGGTCTACGGGCTCGAACCGATCGGCGACAACCTCATCTCCGGGCTTCGCGGGCTGGCGGATATGGTCCTGTTCAACGCGCCCACCACGGCCTTGGGCTTCTGGCATCTGTTCGCCCTGTCCGCCGCGGCGCTGCTCACCGCCCACCTGGTCTTCACCCTCTTGCTGACTTACTACAAGATCGAACGGCAGCGGCGCCGGCACCGGGAACTCCTGGCCCTGTTGGCCGCCCCGTCCGTCGACGCGGCCCGCACGGTGGTCATCAGCCACGATTCACCCGTGGCCTATTGCCTGCCCGGCGGGGCCCGCTCCGTCACGGTACTTTCGGACGGCCTGATGGCCGCGCTGGAGCCGGCTGAGTTGCGGGCCGTCCTGAGCCACGAGAATGCCCACCTCAGCCAGCGCCACCATCTCCTGCTCTGGGCGTTTGCCGCGTGGCGCCAGGCGCTCCCCTGGCTGCCTACCACCCGCCTCGCTCAGGAGGCGGTGAACTCGCTCATCGAAATGCTGGCGGACGACGTCGCGCTGAAGACGGAAAGCAAGGCCACGCTCATCAAGGCGATCGCCATTGTTGCCAGCGGCCCCACCGGAGGTATGGCGGCGGGTATGACGACAGGAATGGGGGCGGGGATGCCGGGAAGCATGGCAGCCGCCGCCATGCCGTCCGCGCACCCCGGCCTTGCCCTGGACGGGCTTGAGGCGCCCACCGGCGCGGTCTCAGGTTCTGCCCGGACCACTATTTCCCGGGTCAGTCGGCTGCTGTCCCCCGAGCCGCAGCTGCCTGCCGCCGCCCGCGGGATGGTGCTTGCCGGCTCCGCCCTGCTCCTGGCCGTGCCCACCGCCCTGCTGATCGTGCCGGGCCTGCTGGGCTGATCCCCCCGGCGTGAGCCGTCAGGCGTCGATCCGCTCCCGGTCCAGGCTGGAGGCGCCGGCGATGATGAAGTCTTTGCGGGGGGCAACATCGGATCCCATCAGCAGGTCGAACGTGTCTTCGGCATGCTTCGCATTCTCGATCCCCACCTTGCGCAGCGTCCGGTGCCGCGGGTCCATGGTGGTCTCGGCAAGCTGTCCGGCGTCCATCTCGCCCAGGCCCTTGTACCGCTGGATCGGTTCCTTGTAGCGCTTGCCTTCCTTGGCCAGCCGGGCCAGGAGCACATGCAGTTCCGCCTCCGAGTAGGTGTAGATCATCTCGTTGGCTTTCTGCCCGGCGTTGATGACCTCCACCCGGTGCAGCGGCGGCACGGCAGCATAGACCCGTCCCGCGTCAATCATGGGGCGCATGTACCGGAAGAAGAGTGTCAGCAGCAAGGTCCGGATGTGGGCACCGTCGACGTCGGCGTCGGTCATAAGAATGACCTTGCCGTACCGGGCCGCGTTGATGTCGAAGCTGCGTCCGGATCCCGCACCCACTACCTGGATCAGCGCAGCGCACTCCGTGTTGGACAGCATGTCCCCTACGGACGCCTTCTGCACGTTCAGGATCTTGCCGCGGATGGGCAGCAGCGCCTGGAAGTCCGAGGACCGCGCCAGCTTGGCGGTTCCCAGTGCAGAGTCGCCTTCCACGATGAACAGTTCGGAACGGTCGACGTCGTCCGTCCGGCAGTCGGCAAGCTTGGTGGGCATGGACGAGGTTTCCAGGGCATTCTTGCGCCGCTGGGTTTCCTTGTGCACCCGCGCGGAAATCCTGGACTTCATCTCGCTGACGATTTTTTCCAGGAGCAGCGCTGAGTGGGCTTTGTCGTTCCGGTTGGCTGAATTCAGCTTTGCGGTGATCTCCTGCTCCACCACCTTGGAGACGATGGCGCGGACGGCGGAGGTGCCAAGGATTTCCTTCGTCTGGCCCTCGAACTGCGGTTCGGCCAGCCGGACCGTCAGGACAGCTGTCAGGCCGGCGAAGATGTCATCCTTCTCGATCTTGTCGTTGCCGGCCTTCAGCTTGCGGGCGTTGGCCTCCACTGCTTTCCGGAACGTCTTGACCAGCGCCTGCTCGAAGCCCGACTGGTGGGTTCCGCCTTTGGGCGTGGCAATGATGTTGACGAAGCTGCGGACGGTGCTGTCATAGCCGATGCCCCATCGCAGAGCCACGTCCACTTCACAGTCACGTTCAACCTCGGCGAGCTGGCTATGGCCCCGTTCGTCGAGTACCGGCACGGTTTCCTTGAATTTGCCCGAGCCGTGCAGCCGCCAGACGTCGGTGACGGCGGGATCGGCGGCGAGGAACTCGACGAACTCGGACAGGCCTCCGTCGTGGTGGAATACCTCTTCGTGGCCGGCTGCTTCACCGGGGGTACCTGGCAGCCTGCGCTCATCGCGGACGGTGAGCTTGAGTCCCGGTACCAGGAAGGAGGTCTGTCGTGCCCGTGCGGCCAGTTCGTCGTAGGAGAACTTGGCGTCCGGCGTGAAAATCTGGCGGTCTGCCCAGTAACGGATCCGGGTCCCGGTCACACCACGCTTCGCCTTGCCCACAACATCCAGCACCGAGCCGTCCACAAACGGCGCGAACACCGCCGACGGGTCCAGCTTGGATCCCTGGTCCTTGAAGCGCCCAGGCTCGCCGCGGCGGAACGACATTTTGTAAGTCTTGCCGCCGCGGTCCACTTCAACGTCCAGGCGCGCAGACAGGGCGTTCACGACAGAGGCGCCCACGCCGTGCAGGCCGCCGGAGGCCGTATAGGACCCGCCGCCGAACTTGCCGCCCGCATGGAGCTTGGTGAAGACCACCTCGACGCCGGTGAGCCCCGTCTTGGGTTCCATGTCCACGGGGATGCCGCGGCCGTCGTCGTGGATTTCCACCGAGTTGTCCGCGTGCAGGATGATCTTGATGTCGTGCCCAAATCCGGCAAGGGCTTCGTCCACCGAGTTGTCGATGATCTCCCAGAGGCAGTGCATCAGCCCGCGCGAATCGGTGGAACCGATGTACATGCCTGGGCGCTTGCGGACGGCTTCGAGGCCCTCCAGGACAGAAAGGTGCCGGGCGGTGTAATCAGAACTTGGTGCCACGGGTTGTGTACTCCTTCAGTGACGGAACAGCTGGCGCTGCGGGCGCTCCATCAAGCCTAGTCGGCGCGGCCGCAGACAGAGTCCTGCCACACTTCCCACGGGCTGTGGGCAGGCCACTCGTTATCTTCCCGTGACCGAACCCGGCGGCTTGATCAATTCTTGAGGCTACGCGGACAGCGAACTTGACCCGTCCTTGCGATGGGACTGGTACGAATACTGGTTATATAGACATACAGATCTACTAAGGAGGCCGACATGACAACAGCAGTGGCAGACCGCACACTCAACGCACTGGACCGGTGCGACCGTTGCGGGGCTCAGGCGTATGTCCGCGTTGTACTCGAGTCCTCCGGCGGTGAGCTGCTGTTCTGCGGCCACCATGCCCGTGCAATCGAGGCGACGCTGAGGCCGTTGAGCTCAGACTGGCACGACGAGACGGGCAGGCTTCACGAGAAGGCTCCCGTGTCCGTCGACTGACCAGGCGCACCACAACCTGATACACCTCGAAGAGGACCCCTCCAGCCGGGGGGTCCTCTCTTGTCGTTAACTCCTGCCATGAAGCCCCAGACAGGAAAACGCGGGCCCCCCTCCGCCCATCGATCCGAAGATGACGGGCGGAAGGGGACCCGCGCTGCCTGAGTCCTGATCTAGTCCAGGTAGTCCCGCAGCACCTGCGACCGTGAGGGGTGGCGGAGCTTGGACATGGTCTTGGACTCGATCTGGCGGATGCGCTCACGCGTAACACCGTAGACCTTGCCGATTTCGTCTAAAGTCTTCGGCTGGCCGTCGGTGAGACCGAAACGCATGGCCACCACGCCGGCTTCGCGCTCGGACAGCGTGTCCAGGACGGAGTGCAGCTGTTCCTGCAGGAGCGTGAAGCTCACGGCATCGGCGGGAACCACGGCCTCGGAATCCTCGATGAGGTCACCGAACTCGGAGTCACCGTCTTCACCCAGCGGGGTGTGCAGGGAGATCGGTTCGCGGCCGTACTTCTGGACCTCGACGACCTTCTCGGGAGTCATGTCCAGTTCGAGGGCCAGCTCTTCGGGCGTGGGTTCGCGGCCCAGGTCCTGGAGCATCTGGCGCTGCACGCGGGCCAGCTTGTTGATGACTTCAACCATGTGCACCGGGATACGGATGGTGCGGGCCTGGTCTGCCATGGCGCGGGTAATGGCCTGGCGGATCCACCACGTGGCGTACGTGGAGAACTTGAAGCCCTTGGTGTAGTCGAACTTCTCGACAGCGCGGATCAGGCCCAGGTTGCCTTCCTGGATGAGGTCCAGGAACAGCATGCCGCGGCCGGTGTAGCGTTTGGCCAGCGAGACCACGAGGCGGAGGTTGGCTTCGAGCAGGTGGTTCTTGGCGCGCTTGCCGTCGTGGATGACGAACTCAAGTTCACGCTTGAACTTGGGGTCCATCGAGCCATCGTCGGCGTTGATTTTCTCTTCGGCGAAGAGTCCGGCTTCGATCCTGAGCGCGAGGTCGACTTCCTGCTCGGCATTGAGCAGCGCAACCTTACCGATCTGCTTGAGGTAGTCCTTGACGGGGTCAGCCGTGGCGCCGGCCGACATCACCTGCTGGACAGGGGCGTCGTCATCATCGGCATCCGAGTAGACGAAGCCCTTGCCCGTTGCTGCTGATGCGGCCTTGGCGGCGTTGATCTCGCTGTCGTCGGCGATGTTGATGTCGTCGAGGTCCTCCTCAACGTCTTCGTCATCGTCGCCGCGGGCTGATTTTCCGGCTGCTTCGGCAGCGGCTTTGGCGCCGGGCTTGGGCCCGCGCTTCTTGGGCTCAGGCTTGCCGTCCAAGCCGGTGTCACCGGAGGCATCCTTGATGGCTTTGTTGGCTGCCCGCGTCGCTGCTCGCTTGGCGTTCGTTGCAGCCTGCTTCGCCTCAGGGGACAAATCGTCCTGGGCGGCGGGTTCCTTCTTCGCGGAAGACGGGGTCACAGAAAACCTTTCTAGCGGCGGTCTGTGGAATCACCATACGGGCAACACCACTATGACCCTGTCAAGTCCGTGATGAATATCAGGTGCAACCACGGCCGGCAGAGTCTACAAGTAGAACTGCCGGGGCGGCTGTAATGTTCCCGACCGGGCTTCATCACATGCACTTGATTCACGGACCCAACCGGGTCTCGGCAACCATTGTCTCACGATTTTCCCAAACCCGACCTCAACGCTGCCCCCATCACAACCGGTCAGGCTGCATCCGGTTCGAATTTCCGCCAGGCGGCCTCCTTCCGTGCAGCCCAGCCGCAGAGGGTGCCGCGCCGGACCATCTCCAGCATGAGTTCGGCGAGCCGGTAGCCTGGCTCCTCGTCAAGGGCGCGGCCGAGGTACGCAGCAGCGTAGGAGCCCCTCCCCCTGCACCACGCGATCCACCCACGCCCGGTCAGCGCGGCTGCACCGGCCTGCCCGCCGCACGCCGAGAGCTGTTCCAGCACTTTGTCCAGGCTGTTAAGGGTGTGCCAGGCAGGAACCTCCGGGTCCAGTCCCAACAGGACGTCGCCATATCCTGGAATGCCCGGCATGCTGCGCGTACCGGGTCCGGTAGCACCCGTTCCGGCAGGCTCCCGTCCTGCCAGTCCGGCTCCCGACGCTGGAAGTCCGGATGGTATGGGCCCCGCGAGTACGGGCCCCACCGGAGCCAGGATGCAGCCGACATCGAAGATCCCGAACATCTCGGCACCCGCCAGGGCAGCCGCCTGACCGGCGGCGGCCATCACCAGGACGGCGTCACGCCAGGCGGGGACCCGGAGCGACGCGCGTAGGAAGGCAACGTCATTGACGGGCAGAGGCCCAGGCTCGTTGGCCAGCAGGGCCTCCCACTGGACCATCAGCTGACCGAACTGTTCCCTGCTCCCCCGCCGCCGGTCCAGCTGTGCCGCCCACGTGGCCTCAGAGGCAAGGACGGCTGCCCGGTCCTCGCCGGGGAGCAGGGGTGGAGGGTGCGCCCCGTCCTCCGGCGCGGGCCCGACGCTGCTGCCGCGGAAGACCATCTCGGCATTAAGCATGCTGTCCCGGATCGCCTGAACCGACCGGCCCGGCGAGGGGCAGCAGGACGGATCGGTGCAAAAGGCATCACGCCAGAAGGCGTCGCCGACATACCAGGCGTCCCGCACCGGCATGCCCGCGGCGCCAAGGACTGTCTGCAAGGCGTCCAGTAGCCCGCGGTATGTTCCAGGTGGTTCCATCCAGCCGTCGTTGGTGAAACAGGCCAGCAGGGCGCCATCGGCATTCTCGTCAGCCAGGAGGTAATCGCGCACTGTGCGGGCGTAGTCCCGCGGGTCCGCGAGGGTTTCCGGGCCGGGAAGATCCAGCCGCAGGGTTGCTCCCAGGCGGTTCCCCTGCAGGGTCATCGCAACCAGGCTGTCGGCCGGCCAGTAGCCAAGGGAATGCGGAATGAACCCGAGGATGTCTTCAGGGCCTCGGACGGTCAGGTGTTCTGAAGGTTTCATGGTTCCAGCTTTGGCGTCGCGCGAGCCGCGGTGAAGCGCCAATTTACCGTATGTGAATAACCTGCCTGTGCAGGAAAGGTGTCAGTCTTTGCCCGCGCGGTCCTTGGACACGGACGGTCGGCGCCGCTGGTTCGCCCGCCGCTGCTGCGCCATGGCCCGAAGGAGCGGCGGCACCACCACACCCTGCGCTGCCATCTGGCGCCGTACTTTGCGCCGGCAGACAACCGTCATGGCGGCGCCAAAGCCCAGGAGCAGGAACTGCACGCTGAGTGCGATCCGGAACGGTTCCAGCCCGTACAGGACGCCGCCGGAATAGCCGCTGGCCAGCAGGACGTCCAGCACCAGGCCAATCAGGAAGATAGCCACTAGGGCCGCGATGAAGCCACCCACATTCACGATGCCCGTTGCGGTTCCGATCCTGTGCGCCGGATTGAACGTCCGTGCGAAATCAAACCCGATCATCGAGCCTGGCCCCCCGATGGCCAGGACGACCACCAGGCACGCCAGCAGCCATAGCGGGGAACGGCCCGGCATCAGCAGCACCGCGGCCCAGGCAGCGGCTGTGGCGCCGGCGATGAGCAGGACCATCGTTGACCGGCGAAGCGGGTGACGGGAGACGAACTGCCCAATGAAGGGGCCCACCGCCATCGCCGCCGCAACGTACAAGGTCATCAGGCCGGCCACGGTTCCGGCATCCAGGCCCTGCCCCGAGATCAGGAACGGATATCCCCAGGTCATGGCGAAGACGGTGCCGCTGAACTGGATAGTGAAGTGGCTCCACATCCCGAGCCGGGTGCCCGGCTGGCGCCATGCCCGCGCGAGCGAGGCGCCTGTGGCTTTCAACCCCTGCTGCGCCTGAGGCGCCGGCGCACCGGGCGGGTGGTCCTTCAAGAGCACCAGCACCAGGACAACTGCCATGCCCGCCATGCCCGCCAGCATCAGGAAACCGGAGGTCCAGCCGAAGGAATGGAGGACAAAGGCGAAGGGAAGCACACTGAAAAGCTGCCCGAGCTGGCCTGACATGCCCGTCAGCTGGGTGACCAGGGGAACCCTGGCCGGCGCGAACCACAACGGAATCAGGCGGATCACGGAAATAAAGGTCATGGCGTCCCCGGCGCCCACCAGAACCCGCCCCGCCACACCGCCGGGGATGGTGTCGGCGAAGGCCAACTGGAGCTGGCCAAGACCCATCAGGACGGCTCCACCGGCGATCATGGCGCGCGAGCCGAATCTGTCCACCAGGAGGCCCACGGGGATCTGCAGGCCCGCGTAGACCAGCAATTGCAGCACCGTGAAGAAGGAGATGGCGGACGCGCCGGCATGGAAGCGCTCGGTGGCCTCCAGTCCCACCACACCGAATGACGTGCGCTGGGAGACGGCCACAAGGTAGGCGAAGATGCCGATGGTCCAGATGAGCCAGGCTCGGGGTGCAGTCACCCCCTCATTATGCCGGGGTTGCTGCCCGGACCAGGGCAGGCGTCTGCCAGGCGGACGCCGTGGGGCGGGCTACGGGTGCGGGTTCTCGCGGGCCAGGTAGGCCTCCACTGCCGCGCCGAGCTCGTCCCCGTTGGGCAGTTCGTCGTTTTCATCGGCCAGGAGGGAGCGCCGGACGGTGCCCTCGGCCTTCTCGTCGTAGCGCTCCTCCAGCCTGGAGACCACCTGCTGGACATCTTCCGAGGCGGCGACCTGCTCGGCGATCTGGCGGCCCACTTCCCGGCCCGCTTCGCGCAGCCGGTCCGCCGGCAGCATCAGGGACGTCGCGGCACCGAGGAATTCAAGTCCGGCTACGGCAGCGGGCGGGTACTCCGCATCGGCAAGGTAGTGCGGAACGTGGATCACGTAGCCGGCAACATTGCGCTCAGCCTCCATCAGCCGCAGCTCCAGAATGTGCCCTACGGCCGCCGGAACGTCAACGGTGGGTTTCCAGACCGAAATGCCCTCGATCAGTTCCGGACGGTTGCCGTGGACGGTCACACCCACAGGACGCGTGTGCGGCACCGGCATGGGAATGGAGTGGATCCAGGTCACGAGGTTCACGTCCAGTTTTTCCACAATGCCGACGACGGCGCGTGCGAACCGCTCCCATTGAAGGTCGGGTTCAAAACCGGCCAGCAGCAGGAACGGGCTGCCGAGACCGTCCGTCAGCTTGTACAGTGCCAGCTTCGGCTCCTGATAGTCCTGCAGATGATCCTCCACGAAGGAGATGTGGGGCCTCCGCGACCGGTAGTCGATGAGCTGGTCGGCGTCGAACACCGCAACCGGCACGGCGTCGAGGGTGTCCAGGAGCTCCGCATTGATCTGCCTTACCACGTGGCCGGCATCGGCAAAGCCGGTGAAACCCATCACCAGGTTCAGCCCGCGGAGCGCCGGGCTGTGGAACAGCTCGATGTTGCTCGCATAGAGCGCATCGGGGTCCAGCAGGGAACCGGAAATCCGTTCAAGCACGGCGTCGTCCTTTCAAGGAGTCGGGTGAATATCTTGTACAACGCAGCCAGGCACCCCGGAATTCCACCAGCCGGTGTGGCGCAGGTCTCAGGAGATTCCGCTGCCGCGGCCCGCAGCGGCTACGATCGTGAATGGCCTGCCGGACGGGTTTTACCGGCACCCCGGCGACGTCCCGATCGGACGGCCACCGGATTTCCGTGGCCGAGCGCCTGACATCCATACCAGCGCGAACAGCCTTTTCGAGAATTGAGGACTTACCCCGTGGTCAAGAATACTGAAATCAACCTTAGTACCCTCGCCAAGGACCTGAAGAGGACCCCCAGTGACGCCGTGGTCATCGGCGTGGGACAGGGATCGGACGGTCCCGTCCTGCTGGAGAATCCGCTGACCGCAAAATCGGCTGAAGCGCTCACAGACTCCCTGAAGGTCCTGGGCGTCACCGGCGCCGCTGACCAGGTGGTCCGACTGCCCGGCCTGCCGGAAACGGGTTCCGGGGTCCTGGTCCTCGCCGGCGTCGGCAAGGTGGCCGCTGGTCGCCCGCTGACCGAAGAGGCCCTGCGGCGTGCCGCAGGTTCCGCCGTCCGCCAGCTCAGCGGCCTGCCTACCGTGGTCCTCGCGCTCCCGACGTCGGGGGTCGCCGACGTCGCGGCAGTCGCCGAAGGTGCCGCCCTGGGAGCCTATTCGTTCACCGAGTACCGGTCGTCCAACGACGGGCTCAAGGATCCGGTCCGCAACGCGGTGATCTACACGGACGTTGCCGCCAATGATGCGCTGCGCTCGGCCCTGACGCGGGCAGGTCTGATCGGCAAAGCCGTCAACGCCACGCGGTCCCTTGTCAACCAGCCGCCCAGCCATCTCTACCCCGAGTCCTTCGCCGAGGCCGCCAAGGAACTGTCCAAGGGCCTGCCGGTCAAGGTGACGGTTTGGGACGAAAAGCGCCTCGAAAAAGAAGGCTTCGGCGGCATCATGGGCGTGGGCAAGGGGTCCACCCGCCAGCCCCGCCTGGTGAAGGTTGAATACGCCCCCGCCAAGGCCACCGCAAAAATCGCACTCGTGGGCAAGGGCATCACGTTCGACACCGGCGGAATCTCCATCAAGCCGGCCCTGGGCATGGGGGACATGAAGAGCGATATGGCGGGCGCCGCCGTCGTCCTTAATACAGTGCTGGCGATCGCAGGACTGGGCCTGCCGATGAAGACGACCGCATGGCTCTGCATCGCGGAAAACATGCCCTCCGGCGCCGCCTCGCGGCCTGCGGACGTCCTCACCATGTTCGGCGGCAAGACCGTTGAGGTGCTGAACACCGATGCCGAAGGCCGCCTGGTCATGGCGGACGGCATCGTCGCGGCGAGCCTCGAATACCCTGACGCCATCATCGACGTCGCCACCCTCACCGGTGCGCAGCTCATCGCCCTCGGCAACAGGACCGCCGGCGTGATGGGCTCGGACAGCGTCACCGCCCCGCTCAAGGCCGCCGCCGACCGTGCAGGCGAGCTGGTGTGGCCCATGCCGCTGCCGGAAGAGCTGCGCCCGAGCATCGACTCCCAGGTGGCCGACCTCGCCAACATCGGCGAACGCCACGGCGGCATGATGACGGCTGCCGTTTTCCTGCGTGAGTTTGTGGGCAAGGGCAAGGACGGGGAGCAGATCCCCTGGGCACACATCGACATCGCCGGCCCGTCATTCAACAGCGGGAGCCCCTACGGCTACACCCACAAGCAGGGCACGGGCTGCACGGTCCGCACCCTGGTGGCATACGTGGAAGACGTCCTGGCTGCCGCCGTCTGACCCCACGGGTCACTGACTTTTGCTGTTGAGTTGTCACGCGGCTGTTTGTCCTGCCACTGCAGGACGGGCCGTGATCCCTTGGCCACACGGCCGCGTGACACTCACCACAAGCGCTCCACAAACACGGCGGCAAGGTGGAGCATGGATAAGTGGTTCGCTAAGGTGAACCACGGTAGTCACAAATGCAAGAGAACTTACCTGCTGGCATAATCACGGCAGTACAAGTTCCAAGACCAGATGATGCGTACGCTCGCGTCATCGTTCACGCGAGGGAGCGTTTTAGTGGCCGATCAGGCAACTGCGCAAGAATTCGACATCCTGGTACTCGGTGGCGGCAGCGGCGGATACGCCACTGCCCTGCGGGCCGTTCAGCTTGGCTTCACCGTCGGCCTCGTGGAGAAGGGAAAGCTGGGCGGCACCTGCCTGCACAACGGCTGCATCCCCACGAAGGCACTGCTGCACTCGGCCGAACTGGCCGACCACGCCCGTGACTCCGCCAAGTACGGTGTGAACGTCACCCTGGACAGCATCGACATCACCGCTGTCAACGCTTACAAAGACGGCATCATCGCCGGCAAGTTCAAGGGACTGCAGGGGCTGATCAAGTCCAAGGGCATCACCGTCATTGAGGGCGAAGGCAAGCTCACGGCCCCGGACACCGTCACTGTCAATGGCACGGCGTACAAGGGCAAGAACATCGTGCTGGCCACGGGTTCCTACTCCCGCACGCTGCCTGGCCTGGAAATCGGCGGCAAGGTCATCACCTCCGACGAAGCCCTCACCATGGACTACATCCCCAAGAGCGCCATCATCCTGGGCGGCGGCGTGATCGGCGTCGAGTTCGCTTCGGTCTGGAAGTCCTTCGGCGTCGACGTGACCATTGTCGAAGGCCTGCCCTCGCTCGTACCCAACGAGGACGCGACCATCGTCAAGAACTTCGAGCGGGCGTTCAAGAAGCGCGGTATCAAGTTCTCCACCGGCGTCTTCTTCCAGGGCGTGGAGCAGAACGACGACGGCGTCAAGGTCACGCTGGTGGACGGCAAGACGTTCGAAGCCGACCTCCTCCTCGTTGCAGTGGGCCGCGGTCCTGTCACCGCCAACCTTGGCTACGAGGATGCCGGCGTCACCATCGACCGCGGCTTCGTCATCACCAACGAGCGCCTGCACACCGGCGTGGGGAACGTCTACGCCGTCGGCGACATCGTCCCCGGCGTCCAGCTGGCGCACCGCGGCTACCAGCAGGGCATCTTCGTCGCCGAGGAAATCGCCGGCCTGAAGCCGGTGGTCGTAGAGGATGTCAACATCCCCAAGGTCACCTACTCCGAACCGGAAATCGCGACGGTTGGTTACACCGAGAAGGGCGCCAAGGAGAAGTTCGGCGAGGACCAGGTGGAAACCCAGGAATACAACCTGGCCGGAAACGGCAAGAGCTCCATCCTGGGCACCAGCGGCATCGTGAAGCTGGTCCGCCAGAAGGACGGTCCGGTGGTGGGCGTTCACATGATCGGCGCCCGCATGGGCGAGCAGATCGGTGAAGCCCAGCTCATCGTGAACTGGGAAGCCTACCCGGAGGACGTGGCACAGCTCGTGCACGCCCACCCGACGCAGAACGAGTCCCTCGGCGAAGCCCACCTTGCACTCGCAGGCAAAGCCCTCCACGGCTAACAGCCTCCCCGTCTTACCGCATGACATCAGGGTTTGGTGCACCCGGCGTGATCCGCCGGGTGCACTAAGCTCGAACAAGCCAGCCATCATCCGCACAAAAGATCAATAAGGAGAACGGGGACGACATGTCTGAATCCGTTAACTTGCCCGCCCTCGGTGAGAGCGTCACCGAAGGAACCGTCACCCGCTGGCTCAAGCAGGTAGGTGACCGGGTAGAGGTGGACGAACCGCTGCTCGAGGTTTCCACCGACAAAGTCGACACCGAAATCCCCTCTCCGATTGCCGGCATCATCGAGGAAATCCTCGTAGCCGAAGACGAGACCGCCGAAGTAGGCGCTCCCCTGGTCCGTATCGGCGACGGCTCCGGCGGCGGCGCAGCCCCCGAAGCAGCAGCACCGGCCGAGGAAGCCCCCGCCGCACCGGCTGAAGAGGCCCCGGCCGCAGAAGCACCGGCTGCGGAAGCTCCCGCAGCGGCTGCACCCGCCGCTTCGGACGGCGAAAGCCACGACGTCACCCTCCCGGCACTGGGCGAAAGCGTCACCGAAGGAACCGTCACCCGCTGGCTGAAGGCCGTGGGCGACACCGTTGCAGTGGACGAACCGCTGCTCGAGGTATCCACGGACAAGGTTGACACAGAAATCCCGTCCCCCGTCGCGGGAACGCTGCAGGAAATCCGTGTCAACGAAGACGAAACCGCCGAAGTTGGCGCCGTCCTCGCCGTCATCGGCTCCGGCGCGGCAGCCCCTGCAGCCTCCGCACCGGCACCGGCAGCAGCGCCGGCACCCGCCGCCGCGCCTGCCGCACCGGCACCGGCAGCCGAATCACCCAAGGCAGAGGCTGCTCCGGCGGCACCTGCTGCGGCAGCAGCACCTGCCCCCGTTTCAGCCCCGGCACCCGCGGCCGAGCCTGCTGCCGGCGGCGAGTCCGGCTACGTGACTCCCCTGGTCCGGAAGCTGGCCAACCAGCACGGCGTGGACGTCGCATCACTCTCCGGGACCGGCGTCGGTGGGCGCATCCGCAAGCAGGACATCCTCGCCGCGGTAGAAGCCAAGGCCGCTCCCCCCGCAACTGCACCGGCCAAGCCGTCCGCCGCTCCGGCCGGCCCGGCAGCCTCCTCCCTGCGCGGCACCACGCAGAAGGCTCCCCGCATCCGCCAGGTCATCGCCCGCCGTATGCGCGAATCCCTCGAAATCTCCACGCAGCTCACGCAGGTGCATGAAGTGGACATGACCAAGGTTGCCAAGCTCCGCCTGAAGGCCAAGAACTCGTTCCTGGCCCAGAACGGCGTCAAGCTCACCTTCCTGCCGTTCATTGCCAAGGCCGTGGCCGAGGCCCTCAAGCAGCACCCCAAGCTCAACGCTGCGTACGACGAGGACAAGCAGGAAATCACGTACCACAACGCCGAGCACCTGGCGATCGCAGTGGACACGGACAAGGGACTCCTGGTTCCGGTCGTCACCGATGCCGGCAACCTGAACCTGGCCGGACTGGCCGCCAAGATCGCCGACGTTGCCGGCCGCACCCGCGACGGCAAGATCGGCCCGGATGAACTGTCCGGCGGAACGTTCAGCATCACCAACATCGGTTCGGTCGGCGCACTGTTCGACACCCCGATCATCAACCAGCCTCAGGTCGGTATCCTGGGCACGGGCGCGATCGTCAAGCGCCCCGTGGTGGTGGCCGATGAGAACGGTGACGACTCGATCGCCATCCGCTCCATGATGTACCTGTCCCTCACGTACGACCACCGCCTGGTGGACGGCGCGGATGCAGGCCGTTTCCTCCAGACCCTGAAGTCCCGCCTTGAAGAAGGCGCCTTCGAGGCTGACCTGGGACTCTAGCCCCAGGCCAGAACCGAACGACGGCGGTGCACGCGCCGGTGGGAAACCACCGGAAGGCGTGCGCCGCCGTCGCGGTTTAACGCGCAGCGCTGTCTCCGCCGACACAGAGACTCTGCGGCCAGGCCTTACTACACGATGTAGAAACCCTGCGTAGACTGGTCGCATGGTTATCGTGTACAACATCGTGGTCTTCCTGCACATCGTCGGCGCCGCCATGATCATCGGCATCTGGATCGGGAACATGAAAACCCCCACGGTCCACCCCCGGCAGTTCGACGGCGCAGCTCTTCAGCTCATCACCGGCATTGTGCTGATGGGCCTGATCCCGTCCCTGGACATGGACGCGAATTACTTCAAGCTGGGCATCAAGTTCGCGATCGCCCTGGCCGTGGGCGTGCTGGCTTTCATCGGCCGCCGCAAATACAAAAAGGGCGAGGACATCAGCAAGGGCCTGGCCCACGGAGTTGGCGGACTTGCACTGCTCAACGTGGCCATCGCCACGCTGTGGAACTGAACGCCGGCTGAACCACGACGGCGCCGCTCCCCTCTGTGGAACTGAACGCCGTCGCTGTTTTAGCGGCCAGGCGGTGACCGCCACGCGGCTGGGTTGTCCAGTCACAATCCACTGAGAGCGGACACCCTGTGCACAGCCGCCGCTCAATCCCTAGGATTGGAACCGGCGGGGCCAGGCAACGGCCGGTCCCGGTTCGAACCAACTTTGAGGAGTGGACATGGCAGCAACACGCACCGCGCACACAGTATGGAACGGCGACCTGATCACGGGGTCGGGTCAGACCACGCTGGACAGCTCCGGCCTGGGCACTTTTGACGTTACCTGGAAGGCACGCACTGAAGCGGCCGAAGGCAAGACCAGCCCGGAGGAACTGATCGCCGCAGCGCACGCGAGCTGCTTCTCGATGGCGTTCAGCCACGCCCTCGCCGGCGCCGGCCACGCTCCGGAGGAAGTCAACACCAAAGCAGACGTGACCTTCGTTCCCGGCACCGGCATCACGGGGAGCCACCTGACGATGTCCGCCAAGATCCCCGGTATCTCCGAAGAGGAATTCCAGAAGATCGCTGCCGAGGCCAAGACCGGCTGCCCGGTTTCCGGCGCACTGGCCAGCATCGACATCACCCTCGACGCGACCCTGCAGTCCTGATCCGCTCCGGCGGCTGCCGCGTACGCGATGAACGCTGAAGGCTGCTGAGACAGAGCAGGCCCTGCCCCGCCCGGACTAACCGGGAGGGGCAGGGCCTGCTTTGTTCTGTGGGGCCGGGGAGTCCTTATTCGCCGTGCCGGCGGGCCGGAAGCGGTGCGGGCTTCAGGCGGCGGTAGCCTTCGCGGACCGGGGGCTTGTCGGTGGGCAGCTCCTGGATCATTTCCTTGAGCGCACCGATCCCGTATTCCAGCTGCGGATCCCTGCCGGCGGCATAAGCGTGCGGCGGGTACAGCACCTCGATATCGGGGTCCACGCCGTAGTTTTCCACGGACCAGCCCACGCCGCCGCCGAACCAGGTGGCGTACCGCGGCTGGGTCACGCCCGTGCCGTCGGCCAGGGAGAACCTGTTGTCGATCCCCACTACGCCGCCCCAGGTCCGCGTGCCGATCACCGGGCCGATCCCCCGCAGTTTGGAGACCTGGGTGATGATGTCGCCGTCGGACCCGGCGAATTCATCGGCGAGGATGATCACCGGACCCCGCGGGGCATGGTGCGGGTAGGTCCGCGGACGTTCGCCGCGGGGCATGCTCCAGCCGGTGACCTTCCGGCCAATCAGCTCCGCCACCAGCTGGGACGTGTGTCCGCCACGGTTCCGGCGGACATCCACGATGAGTCCGTCCAGGGCAGTTTCGGTGTCCAGGTCGCGGTGCAGCTGCGCCCAGCCGTTGGCCATCATGTCCGGGATGTGCAGGTACCCGTAGCGGCCGCCGGAGGCCTCCCGGACGATCCCGCGGTTCGCGGCCACCCACTCCTGGTAGCGCAGTCGCTCCTCGTCCCTGACCGGGATCACAGCGATGCGCCGCTGCTCCCCTGCCTCGGCGCCATGCCCGGCTCCGTTGCGTAATGTCAGCTCCACAGCCCGTCCGGCGGCGCCCACCAGCTGCATCGCGGGGCTGACGGTGGCGGACAGCGGCACACCGTCGATGGCCAGTACTACGTCCCCGGCCATGGCGGCGGCGCCGGGCCGGGTCAGCGGCGAGGTGGCCAGCGGGTCCGAGGATTCGCCGGCCAGGATTCGGGTGATCTCCCAGCCCGCCGGTGTGAACGCGAAGTCTGCGCCAAGCCGTCCCTGGCCGTTGCTGCCGTTTTCCGTGACGGCTGCGGGCCGGACGTATGCGTGCGAGGTGCCCAGCTCGCCGTGCAGCTCCCAGAGCAGGTCCACCAGGTCGTCGTGGGACCCCAACCGGTTAACGATCGGACGGTACCGCTTATGGATCGATTCCCAGTCCTGTCCTGCCATGTCTTCGGCCCAGAAGAAATCGCGCTGCAGGCGCCAAGCTTCGTCGAACGCCTGGCCCCAGACGCTGAGGGGGTCCATCATCACGCGGACGCGGCCCAGGTCCACCTTGACCAGCTGGCCGGATTCCTCATCGGCTTTGGCAGCAGAAGGAACCACGCTGACCTGCTTGTCGTTGACCAGCACTACTTTCTTGCCATCGCCGGAGAGCCGGTAGCTGTCCAGGGCTTCCACCAGCGTGGCGGACTTCCGGCGGGCCAGGTCGAACCGGACCAGGCTGGGGCGGGCGTCCTTGTCTTCCTGGCTGGCTTTGCCGTCGCCGGTGACGCCTGCCAGGGCCCAGTCCAGCCATAGCAGTGCACCCTCCGTTGACGTGAGTGACGTGTAGTTGCCCTGGGGCACCGGAACGCCGATGACGCGGTGGGCCAGCCCGGCCGGATCCACGCGGACCGCGGGACCTGCCGCGGTGTCCGCGCTGTCCGCGTGTGCGGCAGGGGACAGGTCAACGGCGGGGCCAAACGGCGACGGCGTCGTGGCGGCCAGTGCCACGAGGTACGGCTTGATGGGGCTGGGGAAGGACAGGTCGAACGAGTGCCCGTCGTACACCGGATCAAAGCTGCGGTTGGACAGGAAGGCCAGGAACTTCCCGTCCGGCGTGAAGCTTGGGGACCCGTCGCAGAAACGGCCGTCAGTGACCTCGACGATGCCGCCCGCCAGGTCCGAGGCATTGGCCAGTCGGAGCCGGCTCCGGGAGCCGAACGAGGTGACGGGTTCGGACCAGGCAAGCCACCGGGAGTCAGGAGACCACGCGAGTTCCGCGATGCTGCCCTCGCCGATGCTGGTGACGAGGGAAAGCACACCGGTGGCTGTTTCCGCCACATAGACATCCCCGAAGGAGGTACCCACGGCAAGCCACCGGCCATCGGGGCTCGCTTCGAGGGCGCTGGCGCGTGACGGCGTCGGGAACGCGATGCGGGTCGGCACGCCGGCCCGTCCTGCGTCGACTTCGGCTTCCGACGGGCCGTGGGCGGCGTCGGCCGGGGAGTCATCAGGCACCGGAACAACGACGTCGGCAATCACCGGTGCGGACGATGCCGCCGCGGGAACCGGACGCGGCAGTGACGCTTCCGATTGGTCCCGGGCGGCTGCAGCGGGTACGGCAGCGGGGGCTGCCGTGACGGCAGGGACCACGGTGTCGGGGACCTGCGCGGCAATCTCCTTGATGTAGATCGCCTCAACGCCGTTGTGGTCGGCGACGTAAGCGAGGCGGCCGCCGTCGAGCGGCCTGGGGAGCCGTGCCCGGACACCCGGGGTGGCCTCGACGATACGGGAGGGGCCGTCCTGGTGACGGAGCCAGTGAAGGGTGCCATGGGCCTCCACTGCGCTGGCGGTACCGCTGTCATCCGGCACCACCGTGCCTAGATGTTTGGAGGTTTTCAGCAGGCCCGGGCGACGCGATTGCGACGCGGAACCCAGCGAGATGTCCAGCCGTACCGCGGCAGAGGACAGATCGTGCAGGATCCAGAGCTCACCGGCGGATTCGAAGATGACCCGCCCGCCGTCGGTGGACGCGTGCCGGACGTAGAAGTCCTCGTGGTCGGTGTGCCGTCGAAGATCGCCGCCGCCGGGCAGCACCGAGTACAGGTTTCCGTAGCCTTCGTGGTCTGACAGGAACGCGATGCGCCCGTCCACCCACATCGGATCTGCGAGGTTTCCGTCGAGGTGGGGAACCAGTCGCTCGAACTCCCCGATTCCGTCGGCGTCAATCCAGAGCTTGCCCGCGGTGCCCCCGCGGTACCGCTTCCACCAGGCCGGTTCTCGGGAGAGCACACTGGCCAGGACAACCGGCCGCTCGTCCCCCACTTCCGGACCAAAGGCCACGGATTCGACGGGTCCGAAGGGGAGCTCCTCAGCCGACCCGCCGTCGACCGGGACGCTGTAAGCGTAGGTGTGCCGGCTTTCAGCCTGGCGGAACGCGCTGGTCACCACCACCTCGCCGGCTGCCGTGAAGCCTTTGACCCTGGTTGTGGCGTGGCCGAAATACGTCAGTTGCCGGTAGCCACCGCCGTCCACCTCCGCCGAGACCACTTCCGGGGCGGTTCCCTGGATGACAGTCCAGACCAGCCGTTTGCCGTCAGGCGTAAACCGCGGATTGCGGGCGGGCAGCTGCAGTGATGAAACCCGCCAGGCGCGGCCGCCGCTGAGCGGCGCGATCCACACGTCGTCCTCTGCCACAAACGTGACCAGATCGCCGTGGACATGCGGAAACCGGAAGTAGCTCGAAGAAGTCATCGTTCGATCATAGTCAACTCCCGGAACTGTCCCGGGGAGGTACCGACGGCGTGCGGGCCGTGGTGAGATGGATCATGCACATCGTCATTGCCGGGGCCTCAGGGCTGATCGGGACCCATTTGTCCGCAACGCTGCGAGAGACCGGCCATGACGTGACCACCCTCGTCCGACGCGAGCCCACGTCCGCGGCCGAAATCCGCTGGGACCCCGCAGCGCGCCGCCTGGATCCGGCGGCGCTGGCCGGCGCGGACGCAGTGGTCAACCTCTCCGGTTCCGGGATCGGGGACAGACGCTGGACCAGACGCCGGATCGACGAGCTGATAACTTCGCGCTTGGCGGCCACCGACACCCTGACCGCGGCCATGGCCACACTTGACGACCCGCCGCGCACGTTTATCAGCCAGTCGGCGTCCGGGTACTATGGCGATTCCGGGTCCGCCCAGCTCCGGGAGAACGCGTCGCCGGGCTCGGGTGTTCTGTCACGTATCTGCGTCGAGTGGGAGGCCGCCGCCCATCGGGCGCCCGCCGGCGTCCGCGTGGTCACACCACGGACCGGTGTTGTTCTCAGCCCCGCAGGCGGCGCGCTGGGCCGGCTGCTGCCGCTGCTTCGCCTCGGGGTGGGCGGTCCACTCGGCCATGGCCGGCAGTACTGGCCGTGGATCACTCTTCCGGACGTCGCCGCAGCATTTATGTTCCTCGCGGACTCCGGGCTCCACGGACCGGTCAACGTCTGCGCCCCCGAAAGCGCTGACGTCAACGCGTTGGTGGGCGCCTTGGCATCCGCGCTCCACCGGCCGGCATTTTTCCGGGTACCGTCACCGGCCCTGCGCCTGGTCCTGGGTCAGCTGGCCGATGAACTCATCCTTCCCAGCCAGCGGATGGAACCGGCGGCACTGGAAGCAGCCGGCTTCCAGTGGCAGCACCCGTCACTGGCCCAGGCCGCCGCCTGGGTGGCGGCCAAGCACTGACTCAACCGGCTGAGGCAGCCTGCTGGTGTAACCAGTCAGGACCCAGGCAGGACGTCCGTGATCCGCCACCGGCCATCAACGGAGACCAGCACCAGCCGGAGGTTCCGGGCAGCCACCGGTGTGCCCGCCGCCACGACTGCCCCGGACGCGTCTTTCTCCACATACGGCGACGTGGCTGACGTGACAGCAACAACCACCTGGCCGGGTGGACTGCCAGGCTGGACCTGCAGGTTCGATACGGAACTGGTGAATCCGGCCAGGACGTGGCCGGACTCCTGGAGCCCGGCCTTGAGACCGGCATCCGCGGCAGCGGCAGCAGATCCCGGGGCATTCACCAGATCCAGCAGCTCCAGCCGGCCGGAGCTGAAGGCTACGGACCTCACCGCGGCCAGTCCTTGGACTGCTTGAAGCGGGTCCGCCGAGGTCAGCTGCGCCGCGGCGCCTGCCGCGACGCCAGTGGCGGCGAACAATGGTTCCACCCCTCCGGCATCCGCACTCTCCGCCACCGCCTCTGGCCAAGCTGGCGCCCCCCACGGACCATCCGGCCCAAAGACGCCGGCGGCCCAGATAGCGCCTGCCAGGATCGCACCCGCTCCCACCGGCAACAGCACTGTGCCCCGATTGTGCCCGGCCGTCCCTGAGCGCACACGGCGCCGGGACGGGCCCGGGGCCACCGATTTCGACGACGTCACCGTCCGACGCCTCGCACCGTCGTTGGATTCGTGATCCTTCGAGACAGGTTCCACGGCATGTCTGCCTCGCAGCGCCAGCATGTTACCGTCGCCCACCTGGACCGGTGCGGCGAGGCTTCCTGCCGCTGGCGCCCCGGCCTTACTTGCTCCGGGCATCTCCGTTTTCTCCCCGGCCGGGAATGGAAGGACCTGCCGCACCCCCACCAGCCCGGACCAACGCGACGTCGAGATCCGGCGCCGCCAGGCCCGGAGACCATTCCGCAGCGCGCCGCCGGAATGTTCCGGGACGGGGCGCCGCGTCAGCAGCTGCGGGATAACCGTGGCGTGGACGGAGGAGGCGAGGTCCACCGGCAACGGTGGGGCACTTCGGTAGACCGCCGTCGCCAGCTCAACAGCCGTGGGCCTGAGCCGCCGGTCCTCATTAAGGCCAGCCTCCAGGGCCGCGGCCAGCTCGACTGGAACGTCAGGGAGCAGGAGGGAAAGAGGCGGACGGTCGGCGGTACGGCGTGGCGGCTGGCCCGTAAGGCAGTACCACCCCAGCGCCGCCACCGAGTAAACGTCGCGTTCCGGCTGCAGCCCCGCCCGCACGGCGTCCACGGGTGCCGGATCCATGAACCCCGGGGTGCCATGGTCCGGCACTGCCGAAACATCACCCACCATCCTGGCAATGCCGACGTCGGACAGCATTGGCTTGCCATGACCTGTAAAGAGGACGTTCCCGGGCGATACGTCACCGTGCGTGAACCCCTGGCCGTGCAGGTAGCCAAGTACCTGGGCAATAGGGGTGAGCACGGTGACCGTCTCCCCGATGGTGAGCTTGGCCCTGCTGCCGACCAGCTCTCCGAGGGAACCGCCGGGCGCGTAATCCAGCAGCAGCCCTAGTGTCCCTCCGTCCGTCATTGCTGATCCGGCCGGCTCGCGAAGACGGAGGGCGTCGTGGGCTTTGATGAGGTGCTGGTGGTCAAGGTCAGAAAGAATGCGGATTTCACGGCGGATGGCCTCCTCGGCGTCGGCCCCGGTTTCCCTGCCTTCGCCGGGATCTGTCGCGCGGCTGTGCCCTGCACCGAGGCATTTAAGCGCAAACTCGCGGCCTGTCCCTTCTTCCGTAACCAGCCACACCGTTGAACTTCCCCCGCGGCCCAGCACGCGGCCCACCAGGAACCCAGGAACCACGGGGGCAGTGAAATCGTCCATGACTCATGTCTAGCGGAATCCGGGAATGCCTGCAGAAGTTATCCACAGGCCCACTGGATCCGACAAAGCACGACCGGTGCATGAGAGGTCCGACACTATGTCCGGACCCGTCGCGGATCGGGGTCTAAGCTTGACGGCATGACTCTTGAGTTTTCACAGGTGGGTCTCGCCCCGGACTTCGTTGACTACACGCGCGGCTGGGATCTGCAGCGCGGGATCCACAGCAGGGTCGTCGCAGCCGAAGCGCCCAGCACTGTCCTCATCCTTGAACATGCCGCCGTCTATACAGCGGGCAAACTCACGGAAGAGCACGAACGCCCGCTGGACGGTACGCCCGTCGTTGCGGTGGACCGCGGCGGAAAGCTGACCTGGCACGGCCCCGGCCAGCTGATCGCGTATCCGATCCTCAAGCTGAAGAACCGGTCCGGCATCCGAGACTACGTTGAGCGGCTCGAAGCCGTCATGATCGCGGTCATGGCTGACTATGGCATCAACGCAGAGCGCATCAAGGGACGCGCCGGCGTGTGGATCACGGCTGACAGCAAGGGCCCGGACCGGAAGATTGCTGCAATTGGCATCCGCGTCCTGGACGGGGTCACAATGCACGGCGTCGCCATTAACTGCAACAATGATCTGGCGCCTTATGCCCAGATCATCGCCTGTGGCATCACCGACGCCAGCGTCACCACAATGTCCATCGAGACCGGCAGGAACATCGCCCCGAGCGATATCGCGGACCGGTTCGTGGAAGAATTTCGCAAGCACGAAGAAGCACTCGTTTCAAGCCCTGAGGGAGCACTCCTGTGACACTGGCACCAGAAGGCCGGAAGCTGCTGCGCGTTGAGCAGCGTAACTCTGCAGTACCTGTGGAGCGGAAGCCGGAGTGGATCAAGGCGAAGGTCCAGATGGGTCCGGAGTATGTCCAGCTCAAGAACCTGGTCAAGAAGGAAGGCCTGCACACGGTGTGTGAGGAGGCCGGCTGCCCGAACATTTTCGAGTGCTGGGAAGACAAGGAAGCCACGTTCCTGATCGGCGGGTCCGAATGCACCCGGCGCTGTGATTTCTGCCAGATCGACACGGGCAAGCCGTCCCCGGTGGACATGTTCGAGCCCACGAAGGTGGCCCGCTCGGTCCTGGCCATGCAGCTGCGCTACGCCACGGTCACGGGGGTGGCCCGGGATGACCTGGCCGATGAGGGTGTGTGGCTGTACGCCGAGACGGTCCGGAAGATCCACGAGCTGAACCCGGGCACCGGCGTCGAACTTTTGATTCCTGACTTCTCCGGCAAGCCCGAGCACATCGCGGCGATCTGTGATTCGAAGCCTGAGGTCTTCGCGCACAACGTCGAGACCGTGCCGCGGATCTTCAAGCGGATCCGGCCCGCGTTCCGGTACGACCGGTCCCTGGATGTCATCACCCAGGGCCGCAAGCTGGGCATGGTGACCAAGTCCAACCTGATCCTGGGCATGGGCGAGACCCGCGAGGAGATCTCCGAGGCGCTGCGGGACCTGCACGAGGCAGGGTGTGACCTGATCACCATCACCCAGTACCTGCGCCCCAGTGAGCGGCACCTGCCGGTGGACCGCTGGGTCAAGCCGCAGGAGTTCGTGGACCTCCAGGACGAGGCCAACGAGATCGGCTTCCTCGGCGTCATGAGTGGCCCGCTGGTCCGCTCCTCCTACCGCGCCGGCCGGCTCTGGGCCACCGCGATGCGCAAGAAGGGCTGGGAAATCCCCGCCGAACTCGCCCACATCGAGTCCTCCGGCAGCACCCGCCAGGAAGCCAGCTCACTGCTCGCCGCCCATTCCTGAGCCGTAGTTTGCTATCCCTGAGGGCCGGCACCGGACATTCTCCGGCGTCCGGCCCTCAGGCATAAATCACGTAGAATTGAGGAACTATGGCGAACTCCCCTGATTCCAGTAACAGCACTCCGGCGGCATCTGACGCCCCGAAGCGTGGCCTCTTCTCGCGCAAGCCAAAAGAAGCAAAGGTCAAGAAGCCCAGCCGGCTCAAGCAGATCGGCGAAGTCTTTAACATGACCCGCCGCCATGATCCCATGGTCCCGTGGCTGATGCTGCTGGTGTTCCTGGGTGTTGTGGCTGTCAGCTTCCTGGTCGGATTTTGGCTGGAAAACTGGATCACCGGCCTGCTCATCGGTATTCCGTTGGGCCTCCTCGGCGCCACCCTGATCCTCTCGCGACGTGCCGAACGCGCCGCGTTCGCCCAGATTGAGAACCAGCCCGGCGCCTCCGGCGCGGCACTGGGCACGCTGAAGCGCGGTTGGATCACCGAGGACCAGCCGGTTGCCGTCAACCCGCGCACGCAGGACGCCGTGTTCCGCGCCGTCGGCCGTCCCGGCGTCGTCCTCGTCAGCGAAGGCCCCTCCATCCGCGTCAAGCCAATGCTCGACGCCGAGCGCAAACGCCTCGCGCGCATCCTCCCGAACGTCACGGTCCACATGATCGAAAGCGGCAAGGGCGAGGGCCAGGTTCCCATCAGCCAGGTAGCCAAGAAAATGGGCAAGCTCAAGAACGAACTGACCAAGCTTGAAGTGAATGCGGTATCCAAGCGCATTTCCTCGCTGGGCAACCGCCTCCCGATTCCCAAGGGAATCGATCCTTACAAAGCGCGCCCCAACCGCGGACGCTGAGACCCTTGAACCGCCCTGATTCCGGCTTTGCCGGAACCAGGGCGGTTTTTGTCTGCCGGACGCCGCCGAACCAGGCGGGCACATTGATTGGAAATAGCTACATGACGATTCCCGTGAGAACCCTTGTTATCCGCGCCTTCCGCATCCTGGCTGTTGCCGAAGCCTTCAGCTGGGCTGCCCTGCTGGCGGGCATGTACTTCAAGTGGATCGCCAAGACCACCGAACTGGGTGTGGAGATCGCAGGACCCATCCATGGCGCGCTGTTTGTGGGCTACGGCATCGCCGCCCTCGCCCTCTGGCGGCTCCAGCGGTGGCCCTTCGTTGTGGCCCTGTTCGCAGGACTGTCTGCAGTGTTCCCGTTCGCCACCATCGCGTTCGAACGCTGGGCCGGAAGGCGCGGCCACCTGACGCCCCGCACGGCTGTTCCCGCCGGGACAAAGGAAACAGCGGGGGTCTGACGGCGCACTGGCCGTATTCGGAGCTGTCAGGTGTTCTCGGGCGTCAGGGTGTTCTCGGGCGTCAGGTGCCGGCGAACCGGCACGGCCGGGTTCCTGATTACTGCTAGCGCCGCACGAGGACGGTGTTCATCGCCCTGTCGTGCAGACCACGATGGTCCGGATCGAAAATTACGGCGGGAATCACCAGGCACAGCAGCACTGACCTCACCACGGCGGCCATTGGACCCGCGGGCCCGCCGCCCAGTCGCAGCACCTGGATCCCGGCCACGCGGTGGCCGATGCTGTAACCGAGGGTGCCCACAAGCAGCATTTGTTCCGCGGCGAAAATCGCCAACGTGGCCCAGGAGTCACCGCCGAAGGCAAAGTTGCTGATCAGCAGGGCAATCCCCCAGTCAAGGATGATGGCGAGGATGCGCCTGCCCGCCCTGGCGATGGAGCCGGAACCGGATTCGGGCAATCCCAGGCGCTCCCCCGGGTACTTTGAGATGCCGGACGTATCCGGTCCGCCGAGCCAGGAACCAATGTCATTGCGATCTACCACCGTCCAAGCTTACCGACTCACCGCCGACCACAGAGTGGAAGCCGTTGGACCACACTACGGACACCGGATAGCGTTACCTGGTCAGGACAATTCTGTAACCTGAACAGCGCATTCTGTAACCTGCCCGAAACAATGTGGACACTGACGGGAAATGACGTGTCCATAGGCTGATAGCAGTTTCAAGCAATACCTCCCAAGCAGGGAAACTTGGTTTCCCTGCCCTTCGGATTGCGCTGGATCAGTTGGCTTGCCAGCCAGATATTACATATGCGTAAGGAGCATAGATGTTCAAGACTGCGGACGAAGTCCTCAAGTTCATCAAGGACGAAGATATTAAATTCGTCGATATCCGCTTCACCGATCTCCCGGGTGTGCAGCAGCACTTCAACGTGCCGGCAAAGAGCGTCGACGCGGACTTCTTCGTCAACGGCCAGCTCTTCGATGGTTCCTCCATCCGCGGATTCCAGGGCATCGCCGAATCCGACATGCAGCTGATCCCGGACGTCACCACCGCATTCCTGGACACCTTCCGCATGGAGAAGACCCTTGCGCTGAACTTCTCCATCGTGAACCCCCGCACCGGAGACCCTTACCACCGCGACCCCCGCGGCGTGGCCGAAAAGGCTGAGGCCTACCTCGCCTCCACGGGCATCGCTGACACCGCGTTCTTCGCTCCCGAAGCCGAATTCTTCGTCTTCGACAACGTCCAGTACCAGTCCTTCCCCGAGGGCAGCTTCTACAAGATCGACTCCGAAGAAGCACACTGGAACACGGGCCGAGAAGAAGACGGCGGAAACCTCGGCTACAAGACCCCCATCAAGGGCGGCTACTTCCCGGTTTCCCCCACCGACAAGCAGGCTGACCTCCGCGACGCCATGTGCATCGCCCTCGATGAGGCCGGCCTCGAGGTCGAGCGCAGCCACCACGAAGTAGGCTCCGCCGGCCAGGCTGAAATCAACTACAAGTTCACCACCCTGACCCACGCCGCAGACGACCTGCAGAAGTTCAAGTACGTCGTCAAGAACACGGCCGACGCCTGGGGCAAGTCCGTGACCTTCATGCCGAAGCCGGTCTTTGGCGACAACGGTTCGGGCATGCACTGCCACCAGTCGCTGTGGACCAACGGCGAGCCGCTGTTCTACGACGAAAAAGGCTACGCCGGCCTGTCCGACATGGCCCGCTGGTACATCGGCGGCCTGCTGAAGCACTCCTCGGCCGTCCTCGCCTTCACCAACCCGACGGTGAACTCCTACCGCCGCCTGGTCAAGGGCTTCGAAGCTCCGGTCAACATGGTGTACTCGCAGGGCAACCGCTCCGCCGGTATCCGTATCCCCATCACGGGTTCCAATCCCAAGGCCAAGCGCATTGAGTTCCGCGCTCCGGACCCCTCGTCCAACCCGTACCTGGCCTTCGCTGCCCAGCTGATGGCCGGCATTGACGGCATCCGCAACCGCATCGAACCGCCGGCTCCGATCGACAAGGACCTCTACGAGCTGCCCGCCGAGGAAGCCAAGGACATCCCGAAGGCTCCGGGCTCGCTGGAAGAGGCACTGGAGGCCCTGCGCGAGGACAACGAGTTCCTGCAGGCAGGTGGCGTGTTCACCCAGGACCTGATCGACACCTGGATCGAGTACAAGTACGAGTACGAGATCCGCCCGCTGTCCCTGCGCCCGAACCCGTACGAGTTCGAGCTCTACTACGGCGTCTAGCCAGATCCGCGGCTGAACCCGTTCAGTCCGCCAAAAAGTCCGCCGGGACTGCCAGCGTCAATGCTGCAGGCCGGGCGGACTTTTTTGTCCCTAAGGTGGGGGCTGACTCCAGACGTGCTGAGACCAGAAGCCAGCCCCCTGACATGTGCTCCCCGAGACGAAGACTTTTCAAGCCTTCCCCCCAACAAGGTTTGAAGAACACCGCCAATCCACATGATCGATCAATGTGGAGCCGGAGGCAATGCCTGGCCGCCGTGTCTTGACGAATTATCCCGTGAAACTCCGGTACATGGTCCGTTGCGGTCCGGAACTGCCGCCCAGGTACTGCCCCTGGTCCACAAACCCGGCGGTCCTGTACGCGGACAACCCGGCCGGGTTGGTTTCGTTGACGGAGAGCACGACGCCGGCCTCGTGGGTTCCGCGCCTGGCGGTCAGTTTCGCGGCGGCGTCCACTGCGGACGTGGCCGCCAGCGGCCCGAGGCCTTGCCCCTGGTGGCGCCTGTCGATCAGGAAACCGCGCAACAGCCACGCAGAGTCCTCGTCCGGCCAGCCGGCCAGGCGCGCGGCACCGGCCTGGAGGGTCAGCACGCCAACGGCGTAGCCCGCAGCCTCCACGACATAGGGGAACCGCGATTCCTCCTCCAGTCCCGCCAGGACCATGCGGAGCGGGTCACCCACGAAGATGCTTTGTCCTGGGCCCAGTTCAAGGTCGGCTACCTCACCCAGCTGGATGGCAAGGGCATCACCGTCGAGGTCATCCAGGGCGATGAGCCAGACTGAATCAACCCGGGTTTTCAGGTCGGCTGTCCGTCTGGTCCGGCGGGAGCTCCGTCGTCGGCAGGTGGACCGGCAGGGTCCATCCAGAGGACCTCCCACAGGTGCCCGTCCGGGTCCTGGAAACTGTGGTTATACATAAAGCCGTAGTCCTGGACCTCCTGCGACGGGGCGCCGCCGGCTGCCAGCGCCTTGCGTACCGTTGCGTCGACGGCTTCCTTGCTGTCCACCGAAAAGGCCATGATGGCCTCTGTGGAACTGGAAGCGTCGGCTACATCTCTGGAGGTGAAGGTTTTGAAGAAACCCTCCACGAGGAGCATGACAAAGGCGTTGTCGTTGATGATCATGCAGGTCGCGTTTTCATCGGTGTAGTCCGGGTTGAACGAGAAGTCCAGGGCGGTGAAGAAATCGACGGACCGCTTCAGGTCCTTGACGGGCAGGTTCACGTAAATTTGCGTTGCCATGGCCCCCAACCTAGCACCGCACCGCCGCGGCTGTCTGCAGCCCTCCGGGGAGGACCCGGACAGCCGCTAACGGCCGTAGAAGGCCTTCTCGAACACGGCCCGGGCCCGCCGGCTCAGGCGGAGGTAGTCCTCTTCCAGGGTGGCCGCGTTGCCAGGTTCGTAGCCGCACCAGCGGGCCACCGCCTCAAGGTCCCCGCGTGCGGACGGCAGCGTGTCCGACGCCCTGCCGCTCCAGATGACGTTGGCGGACCGGATCCGGCTGGCGAGCCGCCACGCGTCGGCCAGCAGTTTCGCGTCAGGCCCGGCGAGCAGGTCCAGTGCAGCCGCCGCTTCCAGGGCCTCCACCGTGGACGTGGTCCGCAGTTCCGGGTGCTTGGCCGCGTGCTGGAGCTGAAGGAGCTGCACCAGCCACTCGACGTCGCTCAGTCCGCCGCGGCCAAGCTTCACGTGGCGTGCCGGATCCGCCCCGCGCGGCAACCGCTCCGCTTCCACCCGCGCTTTGACCCTGCGAACCTCCCTGACGTCCTGCTCCGAAATCGACTCCGGGTACCTGATGGGGTCGATGAGCGCCAGGAAGTCCTCGGCCAGGGCATCGTCGCCCGCCATCGGCCGGGCCCGCAGCAGCGCCTGCGCTTCCCAGATCAACGACCACCGGCGGTAATACTCGGCGAACGAATCGAGCGAGCGGACCATGGCCCCGTTCTTGCCCTCGGGCCGAAGATCCGCGTCCATCTGCAGCACCCGCTCGGCCATGATGGCCGGCTTGAGCGGCTGCGTGAGCAGGCTGGAGATCTTGGCGACAATCCGGGCCGCCTGATCCTGCGCTTCATCGTCCGTATAGCCCGGCAACGCGCGGTGCACGTACATGACGTCGGCGTCGGAGCCGTAGCCGATCTCGCGGCCGCCCTGGCGGCCCATCGCCACCACCAATACCGCGGTCTTGAGCGGTCCCGCAGCAGAGACGATGCCTTCGGCCACGCGCAGCGCGCCCAGCACAGCTGCCCGGTCGGTGTCAGCCAGCGCCGCGCCCACCTGGTCCTGGTTGAGAAGCCCGGCAGAATCGGCGATCGCGATCCGGAGGATCTCCCGGCGCCTAATGAGCCGGATCAGCCTGATGGCGTTTTCCGGGTCCGAGTGGCGCGACATTTTGGACGCGATCTCCTGCCACTGGGCTTCGAAGCCCAATGGCACGAGGTCTTTGTTGGTGCCCAGCCACGCCACCGACTCCGGCGAAACCTCCAAAAGATCCGCAATCAGGCGTGAGTTGGAGAGCACGTTGCATAGCCGTTCAGCCGCCGCTGTGGAATCCCGGAGCATGCCCAGATACCAGTGGGTAGTGCCAAGGGCCTCACTGACGCGCCGGAATGCGAGCAGCCCGGCGTCGGGATCAACACCTTCGGCGAGCCAGTCCAGCAGGACGGGCAGCAGCTGGCGTTGCAGGGCTGCCCGCCGGCTGACACCTGCGGTGAGTGCCTCGATATGCCGCATGGCGCCCTGCGGGTCACGATAGCCCAGCGCGGCGAGGCGGCCCTGGGCGGCCTCCGGCGTCAGCCTGGCGTCCTCGCTGCTGAGTTTGGCCGCGGTGTTAAGCAGCGGACGGTAGAAAATCCGTTCGTGCAGTTCGCGGACAGAGCGTTTGGTCTTCTGCCAGGTGGCCAGCAGCGAAGCCGGCGGCGGCCTGTCATTGGAAAAGGGGCTAAGCACTGCCTTTGCGAGGGCGCGCTGTGCCGCTTCGCTGACAGGCATCAGGTGTGTCCGCCGGAGCTGGAACAGCTGGATGCGGTGTTCCAGGAGGCGAAGGTACCGGTACGCGTGATCGAAAGCGGCGGCGTCGGACCTGCCGATGTAGCCTCCGGCCGAGAGTGCCGCTATTGCCGCGGTGGTATCCCTGCGCCGAATGGTTTCGTCGGATTTTCCGTGCACCAGCTGGAGCAGCTGCACGGTGAACTCCACGTCCCGGAGGCCGCCGCGGCCGAGTTTGATCTGCCGCTGTTCCTCCGCCGCAGGGATATGCTCTGTAACCCTTCGGCGCATCGCCTGCACGGACTCCACGAACCCTTCGCGGCCCGCGGAGCTCCAGATCAATGGGGCAACGGCTTTTTCGTAGCGTTCCCCCAGGTCCTTGTCACCGGCGATGGTCCGCGCCTTCAGGAGCGCCTGGAATTCCCAGCTCTCGGCCCAGCGGGCGTAGTAGCTTTCGTGTGAGGCCAAGGTTCGGACCAGTGGGCCGGACTTGCCCTCCGGCCGCAGGTTGGCATCCACTTCCCAGAGACCGGGCTCACGTGCCACGGAGGAGATCGCCCGGGAAATACCGGTGGCCAAGGCTGTGCCGATAGTACTGGCACGGGCGTCGTCCAGGTCGCCGGCGTCGATCACGTAGATGACGTCGACGTCGGAAATATAGTTCAGTTCCCGCGCTCCGCATTTGCCCATCCCGATGACGGCAAGGCCAACGGCGGCCACGTCCCCGGCGCTGAACTGCTCGGCAGCCTCGGCACGGGAAACTGCCAGTGCGGCTTCGATCGCGGCTCCCGCCAGGTCAGCGAGTTCAGCTCCGACGGCGGGCATAAAATCCAGCGGGTCAGCAGAGCACATGTCCTTGACCGCCAGGTCCACCACCCCGCGGCGGTAGGCCGACCGCAGCGCCGCATAGGCGTCGGCTCCGGTCATTCCCGCCACGGGCCGTGCTGACCCGGGCTCCGCGAGGACGGATCTCAGGAGGACAGAGCGGAGGTGTTCCGGGTCTGCCTGAAGTGGCTCGGGACTGGCCGTGACGTCAAAGGCGTCCAGGTGCTCAGGGTGCCGGATGAGGAATTCACCCAGCGCTTCGGAGGCCCCGAGCACCCGGTAGAGCGGCTCGCTGACCTCCGGGTCGGCCGCGGCCAGCTCCCGGAGACCGGGGTGCTTTTCGATCAGCCGCACCAGTGACTGCAGTGCGGTGTCGGGGTTGGCGGCCATTTGCAGGCCAGCGAAAATCCTGTCCGGGTCCAGGCCGTCCAGTTCCGGGGCAGCAAGGAAGCGCTCACCCTTCTCCAGGTCACTGAAGCCGGCTGAGATGAGGCGGCGTGCGAGGCTCACCGCCGCCTAGAGAATGCCGAGGTTGCGCTGCAGTTCGTAGGGCGTCACCTGGAGCCGGTAGTCCTGCCATTCGGCACGTTTGTTGCGCAGGAAGTGCTCGAAGACCTGCTCGCCGAGGATCTGGGGCATCAGTTCGGAGTCCTCCATGGACCGGATGGCATCGTGAAGGCTGGCGGGCAGGGGGTCGTGACCCATGGCACGGCGCTCTGCGGAGCTCAGTGACCAGACGTCGTCCTCTGCTGCGGCGGGCAGGTCGTAGCCTTCTTCGATCCCCTTAAGCCCGGCCCCCAGCAGGACGGCGTAGGCAAGGTAGGGGTTCGCTGCCGAATCGATGCCGCGGTATTCGATGCGGGCCGACTGGCCCTTGCCGGGCTTGTACAGCGGGACCCGGACCAGTGCCGACCGGTTGTTGTGGCCCCAGCTGAGGTAGCTGGGCGCTTCGCCGCCGCCCCAGAGCCTCTTGTAGGAGTTTACGAACTGGTTGGTCACAGCCGTGAACTCGGGAGCGTGCTTCAGGATGCCTGCGATGAACTGGCGGGCCGTCTTGGAAAGCTGGAATTCGGCGCCCGCCTCGTAGAAAGCGTTGGTGTCGCCCTCGAACAGCGAGAAGTGCGTGTGCATCCCGGAACCGGGGTGGTCGGTGAATGGCTTGGGCATAAACGTGGCGTAAGTTCCCTGCTGGAGGGCCACTTCCTTGATCACCGTGCGGAACGTCATGATGTTGTCAGCGGTCTGCAGGGCGTCCGCGTAGCGCAGGTCGATCTCGTTCTGGCCCGGACCGGCTTCATGGTGGCTGAACTCCACCGAAATGCCCACGGATTCCAGCATTGTCACGGCCGTGCGGCGGAAATCCTGCGCCACGCCGCCGGGAACGTGATCGAAGTAGCCACCCTCGTCAACGGGAACCGGAGCACCGTCGGGCCCGGGCTGCTGGGACTTGAGGAGGTAGAACTCGATCTCCGGGTGCGTGTAGCACGTGAAGCCCATGTCCGCAGCCTTGGCCAGCGTGCGCTTGAGGACATTGCGCGGATCCGCGGCCGACGGTTCGCCGTCCGGGGTCAGGATGTCGCAGAACATACGCGAGGTCTGTTCGGTCTCGCCACGCCACGGCAGGATCTGGAACGTGGACGGATCCGGCTGCGCCAGCATGTCCGATTCGAACACGCGCGCCAGGCCTTCGATGGCGGAACCGTCGAAACCGAGCCCTTCCTCAAACGCCCCTTCAACCTCGGCCGGGGCAAGTGCCACCGATTTGAGTGAACCTACGACGTCGGTGAACCACAAACGTACGAACCGTACGTCGCGCTCCTCGATTGTGCGCAGGACAAACTCTTGCTGGCGGTCCATGATGGCCTCTTCTCCGGTCAATCGTTCATGCCCCGGGTCCGCGGAAGCGGCACCCGGCAGCAGTTCACCATCACTTTACTAAGCAATCGGCTCGAATGCGGGCGACGGCGCCGCACGTAACACAGCGTTTACACGGCAACCATTGACGGCCGCACCCGCAGGTGGCAAAAATGCCCTTGGCGGGCACATGAATATGACGCGGATCACGGTCCGCCAGCCCGCCTGCGGTGGCTAGGACTGCTGCTGCCGCATTACGCTCTTGCCATGGCCTCAACCAATAGCTCTGAGTCAAGCGCGTCCGCTGAAGTACACGCACCCTACGGAAACGGACCTGCACCGGTGCAGCCGCCGTCGTCGGAAGTGAACTCGAAGCCCGCACCCAGAGTGCGTATCCACCACCTGCAGCAGGCCAAGCGGGACGGCAAACGCTTCGCCATGCTGACCGCCTACGAGCAGTACAGCGCGGAGATCTTCGACCAGGCCGGCATCGAGGTCCTCCTGGTAGGCGACTCGGCGTCCAACAACGTATTCGGCAACGAGACCAGCCTGCCGGTCACTGTAGATGAACTCCTGCCCCTCTGCCGCGCCGTGGCGCGGTCCGCCAAGCGGGCCCTGGTGGTGGCGGACCTGCCGTTCGGCAGTTATGAAGTCTCGGCGCAGCAGGGTGTGGAAACAGGTGTCCGGTTCCTCAAGGAGGGGCTGGCCCATGCCGTCAAGATCGAGGGCGGAAAATACTATGCCGAAACCGTCCGGGCCATGGTCCAGGCCGGCGTCCCGGTGATGGCCCATATCGGCTTCACCCCCCAGAGTGAACACACGCTGGGCGGATACCGGGTCCAGGGCCGCGGTGATGACGCCCAGCGATTGGTTGACGACGCCGTGGCGCTGGTAGAGGCGGGGGCGTTCGCCGTCCTGATGGAAATGGTTCCGGCGGACACTGCGGCCGCCGTTGACGCGGCGGTCAGCGTGCCGACGGTGGGAATCGGCGCCGGCAACGCCACCACCGGGCAGGTGCTGGTGTGGCAGGACATGGCCGGGTTCCGCGGCGGCAAGATGGCGAAGTTCGTCAAACAGTACGCTGACCTGCGCACGACCCTCAGTGACGCGGCGAAGGCGTACGGCGACGAGGTCCGTTCAGGCCAGTTCCCCGGACCGGAACACTCCTTCTAGCAACTGACGCGCTCCCCACGCTCGCCCAGGGCCCCTCGCACGTCAGTCCTGGTCGTCCTGTTTGTCCCAGGCCTCGTTACGGGCCCGGACTTTTTCGAGGGCGTGTTCGGCCTCTTCCCGAGTTTTGTAGGGGCCGATCAGCTGGCTCCAGTCTGAGAGTGCGTCCTCTTCCACCTCGTGGGTGTTCACGTTGTACCAGTACTCAGTCATCGGTCCTCCTCGTTCCAGCCGGCCGGAGGCCCTGCCGTGATCCACGTAACTTAAACGCGGATGCGGACAGCTTGGGGCTTCCAGTTACTTGGCCTAATGCGGTGCCTTATATGATCAATCTATGCCTTCCCTAGCCTCGACTGCACCCACCGGCACCCTTACCCCCGGAACCGTCAGCCCGCTGCTCCCCGTTCCCGCGTCCATCCCGCGCCCGGAATACGTAGGCAAGCCCGGCCCGGCCAAGTTCACCGGCTCCGAGATCAAATCCGCCGAGACTGTTGAGAAAATCCGGATCGCCAGCCGGATCGCCGCACAGGCCATCGTTGAGGTGGGCAAACACATCAGGCCCGGCGTTACCACAGACCAGTTGGACAAGGTGGGCCACGAATTCCTGCTGGACCACAAGGCCTACCCGTCCACGCTTGGCTACCGCGGGTTCCCCAAGTCCCTGTGCTCGTCGCTGAATGAAGTGATCTGCCACGGCATCCCGGACAGCACCGTGGTTCAGGACGGCGACATCCTCAACATCGACATCACCGCTTTTATCAACGGAGTCCACGGCGACACGAACCACACCTTCCTGGTGGGCGACGTCGACGAGGAGTCGCGCCTGCTGGTGGAGCGCACCCGGGAATCCCTCAACCGGGCCATCAAAGCCGTGGCACCCGGCAGGGAGATCAACGTGATCGGCCGTGCCATCCAGTCCTATGCCAAGCGTTTCGGCTACGGCGTGGTGCGGGACTTCACCGGCCACGGCGTGGGCGAAGCGTTCCATACGGGCCTGATCATCCCCCACTACGATGCAGCGCCGGCCTACAGCACAGTCATCGAGGCCGGCATGGTGTTCACCATCGAACCCATGCTGACCCTCGGCACCATCGAGTGGGACATGTGGGAGGACGACTGGACAGTTGTCACCCGCGACCACAAGCGGACCGCCCAGTTTGAGCACACACTGCTGGTGACGGAATCCGGAGCCGAAATCCTCACGCTCCCCTGAAAATTTTTTCCGGTCAGCCGCCCGGCCGACCTGCCGCCCTGCCACGAACGGAACAACATTGGCCAAGAAGGACGAGAAGTCGCACAAGAACGCCCCGCTGATCGGCATTGACATCGGCGGCACGGGAATCAAGGGCGGCATTGTCGACCTGAAAAAAGGCAAGTTGCTGGGTGAGCGGTTCCGCGTGCCTACGCCCCAGCCCGCCACCCCTGACGCCGTAGCCGACGTCGTGGCGCAGGTGGTTGCCGAGCTTTCAAGCCGCCCGGAGGCTCCGGCCGCGGATTCGCCCGTGGGCGTCACCTTCCCCGGCATCATCCAGCATGGCGTGGTCCATTCGGCGGCCAACGTGGACAAGACCTGGCTCCACACCGACATTGATGCTTTGCTGACCGCACGCCTTGGCCGCCCGGTGGAGGTCATTAACGACGCCGACGCCGCCGGGCTGGCGGAGGCACGCTTTGGTGCGGGTCAGGGGGTGGATGGCACTGTCCTGGTGATCACCCTGGGCACCGGAATCGGCTCAGCATTCATCTTCGATGGCCGCCTCGTCCCCAACGCAGAACTGGGGCACCTGGAGATCGACGGCTTTGACGCCGAAAGCAAAGCCTCAGCCGTAGCCCGCGAAAGGGACGGACTGAGCTGGGAGGAATACAGCGTGCTGCTGCAGCGCTACTTCTCGCACGTGGAGTTCCTGTTCTCGCCCGAGCTGTTCATCGTTGGCGGTGGCATCTCCAAGCGCGCAGACGAATACCTGCCGCACCTCAAGCTGCGCACCCGGATCGTGCCGGCCGAACTCAAGAACGAGGCCGGGATCGTCGGTGCCGCCGTCGAAATTGGCATTAAGCACAAGCTCACAAAATAGCCGGTAGCTGCCCGGCGCCTTGGGGCAGCCGGTGCCGGTGGTGGCGGCGGCTTCCCCTCCGCGGCCACCACCGGAGCTTACAGGGGGCTCTTTTCGGAGCTCTTCGCGGGCGCTGCCCCCGGCTGCGTGCCCTCGTCCACGGACTCGTGGCGGAGCAGGGCAATGGCGGTCTCGAAGTCCTCAAGGGATTCGAAGGCCTGGTACACGCTGGCAAAACGCAGGTAGGCCACCTGGTCTAGCTTCTGCAGCGGACCAAGGATGATCAGGCCGACTTCATGGGCGTCGATCTCGGCCGCGCCCGAGGCACGGATCTGCTCCTCCACCTCCTGGGCAAGGAGCGCCAGGTCGTCTTCACTGACCGGCCGGCCCTGGCATGCTTTGCGCACGCCGTTGATGACCTTGCTGCGGCTGAAGGGTTCGCCCACTCCGGAGCGTTTGATCACCGAAAGGCTGGTGGTTTCCACGGTGGTGAACCTGCGGCCGCATTCCGGGCACTGCCGGCGCCGGCGGATGGCCGAGCCGTCGTCGGCCATGCGGCTGTCCACAACGCGGGAGTCCGGATTGCGGCAAAATGGACAGTACATGGTGTCCCCTCCCTCGATGTCTTCCGGCGCCGATGTTTCCGGCCCGGCGGACCTCTCCGTCTCTCAGTTTACGACTACATGTAGCGGAATAACAATCCTGTAATTACCACATGTAGTGGTGCCCGCAGCCGGCCCCGCGAGGCCTGCTGCGTCAGCGGGCTTCGCGGAAGCGCGCTGTGACCGCTTCACCGTGCGCCGGCAGGTCCTCGGCACCGGAGAGGCTCACAATGTGGCCGCTGACTTCCTGCAGCGCCGCCCGGCTGTAGTTGATGACCTGGATGGCGCGCAGGAAAGTGGTGACGTTCAGTCCGGAGGAAAACGCCGCGGTCCCGCTGGTAGGCAGGACGTGGTTGGAGCCGGCGCAGTAGTCGCCCAGGCTGACAGGACTGTAGTCCCCGACGAAGATCGCCCCGGCGTTCCGGATCCGCGCAGCGACAGCCGGCGCGTCAGCGGTCATGATTTCAAGGTGCTCAGCGGCGTAGGCGTCGCAGGCGGCGATGCCCTGCTCCAGGTCCTCCACCAGGACAACTCCCGACTGCGGACCGGAGAGCGCCTCGCAAACCCGGGCGGAGTGCTTGGTGCCGGCCGCCTGCCGGTCCAGTTCGGCGCGGACCGCCGCGGCCAGCTCCTCCGAGTCCGTGATGAGCACGGAAGCCGCCTGGGGGTCGTGCTCCGCCTGGCTGATCAGGTCTGCCGCCACCAGGTCAGGCTTCGCCGTTGAATCGGCCAGGATCGCGATTTCGGTGGTCCCTGCCTCAGAATCGATTCCCACCACACCCTTGACCAGGCGCTTCGCGGTAGCCACAAAAATGTTTCCGGGACCCGTGACTACATCAACGGGCTCCAGCGCCGGCCCGGCGTCATGTGCCGGCACTCCGTAAGCGAACGCAGCGATGGCCTGCGCCCCGCCGATGGCGTAGACCTCGTCGATGCCGAGCAGGGCCGCAGCCGCGAGGATGGTGGGGTGCGGGAGGCCGCCGAAGTCCTTCTGCGGCGGCGATGACAGGGCAATGGACTGCACTCCCGCAGCAAGCGCCGGGACAACATTCATGATGACCGACGACGGATAGACGGCGAGACCGCCGGGGACGTACAAGCCGACCCGCGATACCGGCACCCAGTTCTGGCTCACCAGCGCACCGTCGCCGAGCTCAACGTCGAGATCCCGCGGCCGCTGCCCGTCCGCGAAGCGCCGGGCCCGGCTGATGGATTCTTCCAATGCGCTGCGTACCGCCGGGTCCAGGTCCGCCAGCGCCCGGGCCAACGAGGCCGCGGGGACGCGGGGGTGGACCTGCTGGACTCCGTCGAAGCGGAGTGCCAGGTCGCTGAGGGCTGCGAAGCCGTTCTCGCGGACGGCTCTGATGATGTCCAGCACTTTTTGTTCCGCATCCGCCACGGTGTGTTGCTGCGCACGGGGAACAGCGGCGCGCAAACCGGCAAGCGTCAGGCCCCTGCCCCGAAGGTCGACCGTCCGGAAGCTGACAGCGGCGGCAGGCGGGGTGGCAGGAAGTTCAGGAGAAATGGTCACCGGTCCATTTTACGCGCCGGGCGCGTTGCCTTCGGCTACCGGCGTGCCCGCACTCCCAGGCCCGCTCTTGAGCAGGTTTATCAGGCTCAAGACAAACACGGACGTGGCAGTCGCTGCCGGCCACAGGATCAGCACGGACAGGGACCGGAGCGAGAACGCGACGCTGGCATTGACAGATGTATCTGCGGGGCCGCCCCACAGCTGGCCCGCAAGCACGCCGGTCAGCCACGCGATCACGGCGCCGCCCAGTCCGCCGGCCAGGCCCAGGAGGAAGGCCGCCTGCGCATCGCGGCCGCCTTTGCCGGTCAGGAAGACGGCCACCAGGCACCCTGCGAACAGACAAAGCCCCGCAAGGGTGAGGTCCCTGAGCAGCCAAACCTCCGGATTGGTCCCGTCGGCCAGTGCGGGGTTGCGCGTGATCAGGTTCATCCCCCCTGGCGCGAGCAGCCACCACAGCAGGCCAACGGGAACGCCACCGGCAGCAGCAGCGGCAAACCATTTCCACGGCAGCCGGGAGGACCGGCGGCTGATGTGTTGTTTCATGAAATAAACCTTAACAAAGGTCGGGTATGACCGATCAAATGACGGGGGCAGTCTTGACAGATGACGTGCCGGGTCCAGCGATTCCGCCCTCTCCGGCGGGACTAATACGCTTAAGGAAGAGTCCATTCCAGCCTGCTTTTCAGGGAGCAAATCTCAAGATGACAGACAAAACGCCGTTCGAGCGCACCTTCAAGGAAATGTTCCGGCGGCATGCTGCCGGGGTCGCCATCATCACCGTGAACTACCAGGGCGAGCCCTACGGCTTTACCGCCACGTCCGTGGCGTCACTTTCAGCACAGCCGCCGCGGTTCACTTTCAACATGGCCCGCAGTTCAAGTTCCTGGCCGGCTGTGGCCAACGCCACCCACCTCGGCGTCCACATGCTGGGCCTGGAAAACCAGGCGCTGGCGGACCGTTTCGCCCGCACCAAGGACAGGTTCGGCGGGGACCACTGGGAACTTGGCCCGCACGAGGTCCCGATCCTCAAAGACGTCGCGGGCTGGCTGATCGGCAAGATCCAGATGCGGCTCTCCTTCGAGAACAATGCCGTGGTGGTGGTTGAAGTTGTGGAAGGCGAAGTGGGCGACGACGGTTCGCCGCTCCTGTACCACGCCGGCGGCTATGGCCAGCCGGTCCCGCTGGACTACGAGATCTAACGGCCGGGACCTAGTTATCCAGGCAGGTTGGGCCCAGGAGCACCTTCAGGTCGCCGAACAGTGACGGACTCGGGTTGACCCTGAGATGGACGGGGAGGCCCATGACTTCCGTCCGGGTGTCCCCCTGCAGGTGAAGCCTGACTTCAGAGTTCCCCCGGTGGTTCCGAAGGACATCGCCCAGTTCGGTGACAACAGCCTCGGTTGCCTTGTGGGTGGGCATCGAAATCAGCACGGGCCCGTTGGTTCCCTCACTGAGGTCGGGAACGGACAGTTCCATGCAGTTCAGCGTCACGGCACCGTCGTCCCGCCGCTGCAGGCGGCCCTTGACCACCACGATCAGGTCCTCGGCCAGGACCGAGGCGATGGGGCCGTAGACCTGGCCGAAGAACATCACCTCCATCGAACCGCCGAGGTCTTCGATTTCGGCACGGGCATATGCGTTGCCACTCGCCTTCGCGATCCTCCGGCTGAGCGAGGTGATCATGCCGGAGATGGTGATGATGGCGCCGTCGTGCGGCCCGTCTTCGCCGATGATCGAGGTGATGGACTGGTCCGCGTGCTGGCTGAGGAGTCCTTCCAGGCCCTGCAGCGGGTGGTCCGACACGTACAGGCCGAGCATGTCCCGCTCAAACGAGAGCTTGTCCTTCTTCTCCCATTCCGGCAGGTCGGGAATCTCGATGCTCAGCGACGCTTCGGATTCGGCCTCCTCGAATCCGGCGAAGAGATCGAACTGGCCGATCGCTTCGTTTCGTTTGAGCGTGATGACGGAGTCGATGGCCTCTTCATGGATCATCGCCAGCGCACGCCGGTGGTGGTTGAGGGAATCGAAGGCTCCGGCCTTGATCAGGGATTCAATGGTCCGCTTGTTGCAGACCACGGCGGGGACCTTCATGAGGTAGTCCTTGAAGGACGTGTAGGCGCCTTCCTTTTCGCGCGCGGCCACCATCGCTTCGACGGCGTTGACCCCTACGTTGCGGATGGCGCCCATGCCGAAACGGATGTCGGTGCCTACCGGGGTGAAGTTCAGCGCGGATTCGTTCACATCCGGCGGCAGCACAGTGATTCCCATGCGCCTGCATTCGTTGAGGTAAATTGCCGATTTGTCCTTGTCGTCGCCGACCGACGTCAGCAGGGCAGCCATGTATTCGGGAGCAAAGTGCGCCTTCAGGTAGGCGGTCCAGTAAGAGATCACGCCATAGGCGGCGGAGTGGGCCTTGTTGAAGGCGTAGTCGGAGAACGGCAGCAGGATGTCCCACAGGGTCTTGACGGCGGCCATGGAATAGCCGTTGTCCTGCATGCCCTGGGAGAATCCGGCGAACTGCTTGTCCAGCTCGGATTTCTTCTTTTTACCCATGGCGCGCCGCAGGATGTCTGCCTGACCGAGGGAATAGCCCGCGAGCTTCTGGGCAACGGCCATCACCTGCTCCTGATAGACGATCAGGCCGTAGGTTCCGCCGAGGATTTCAGCAAGGGGTTCCTTGAGTTCGGGGTGGATCGGGATGACTTCCTGGATCCCGTTCTTGCGCAGCGCGTAGTCGGTGTGCGCGTTGGCGCCCATGGGACCGGGCCGGTAGAGCGCGAGCACGGCGGAGATGTCTTCGAAGTTGTCAGGCTTCATCAGCTTCAGCAGGGAGCGCATGGGGCCGCCATCAAGCTGGAACACGCCCAGGGTGTCGCCCCGGGCCAGCAGTTCATAGGACGCCACGTCATCCAGGGCCAGGCTGTCCAGGTCCAGGTCCAGGCCGCGGTTGAGCTTGATGTTCTCCAGGGCGTCGGAAATGATTGTCAGGTTCCGCAGCCCGAGGAAGTCCATCTTGATCAGGCCCAGGCCCTCGCAGGTGGGGTAGTCGAACTGCGTGATCACCTGGCCGTCCTGGATGCGCCGCATGACCGGGATGACATCGATGATGGGGTCCGAGGACATGATGACGCCGGCGGCGTGCACGCCCCACTGGCGCTTCAGCCCCTCAATGCCGAGAGCCGTCTCGAAGACCTTGGCGGCCTCGGGATCAGTTGCGATCAGCTGGCGGAAGTCACCGGCCTCGCTGTAGCGCTTTGAGTCCTTGTTCTGGATGTCGGCGAGCGGGATGTCCTTGGCCATCACGGCCGGCGGGAGCGCCTTGGTCAGCTGCTCGCCCATGCTGAACGGGTAACCAAGCACTCGGGAGGAGTCCTTCAGCGCCTGCTTGGTCTTGATGGTGCCGTACGTGACAATCATGGCCACGCGCTCGTCGCCGTATTTCCGGGTCACATAGTCGATGACCTCGGACCGCCGACGGTCATCGAAGTCAACGTCGAAGTCAGGCATGGACACACGGTCCGGGTTGAGGAACCGCTCAAAGATCAGCCCGTGCAGGAGCGGATCCAGGTCCGTGATGCGCATGGCGTACGCCACCATGGACCCGGCTCCGGAGCCACGTCCCGGGCCGACGCGGATGCCGTTTTTCTTCGCCCAGTTGATAAAGTCGGCCACCACCAGGAAGTAACCCGGGAACCCCATGGAGGTGATGACTTCGAGTTCGTAGTCGGCCTGGGTGCGGACTTTATCCGGGACACCGCCCGGGTACCGGTATTCCAGTCCGGTGGCGACTTCCTTGACCAGCCAGGATGTCTCGTCCTCGCCCGGTGGGCACGGGAACCGTGGCATGTAGTTAGCACCGGTGTTGAACGAGACATCGCAGCGCTCGGCGATCAGCAGGGTGTTATCGCACGCATCCGGGTGGTCCCTGAACAGCTCCCGCATCTCCTGCGGGGATTTGAGGTAGTAGCCGCTGCCGGAGAACGCGAAGCGGGAACCGCCGTTGTCATACGATGGCTCCAGCAGCGTGGAACCCGACTGGATGGCAAGCAGGGCCTCGTGCGCCTTGGCGTCGTGTTCGTGCGTGTAATGCAGGTCGTTGGTGGCCACCAGCGGCAGGTTCAGGTCCTTGGCCAGCCGCAGCAGGTCCCCCGTGACCCGGCGTTCGATGTCCAGGCCGTGGTCCATCAGTTCGCAGAAATAGTTCTCCGCACCGAAAATGTCCCGGAATTCCGAGGCGGCTTCCATGGCCTCGCGGTACTGGCCCAGCCGCAGCCGGGTCTGGACCTCCCCCGACGGGCAGCCGGTAGTGGCGATCAGGCCTTCGGAGTATGTGTTCAGGAGCTCACGGTCCAAACGCGGCCACTTGCCGAAGACTGCGTCCAGCGAGCCGATGGACGAGGCCCGGAAGAGGTTGCGCATGCCGACGTTGTTGTAGCTCAGCAGCGTCATGTGGGTGTAGGAGCCGCCGCCGGAGATGTCGTCCTTGCGCTGGTGTTCCTCGCCCCAGCGGACACGGCTTTTGTCCGTCCGCGCGGTGCCGGGGGTGACATAGGCTTCGACGCCGATAATCGGCTTGATCCCCTGGTCCGTGGCGCGCTTCCAGAAGTCGAAAGCCCCGAACAGGTACCCGTGGTCGGTGGTGGCCAGGGCCGGCATCCCGAGGCGTTCAGTCTCGTTGAAAAGCTCACCCAGGCGGGCTGCGCCATCCAACATGGAGTATTCGGTGTGGTTGTGGAGATGGACGAACGAGGCATTGCTGGAAGTCACCGCACCATTCTAAGCGCTGGCGGACCGCCAGGGGCCCAGCGACCCAGCCGCTAGGCCTCCCCGGACTCCAGGACTTCGAGGGCAAAGGCCAGGTCCTGCGGGTATTCGCTGGTAACGGTCACGCGCTCCCCCGTCACCGGGTGGTCGAAGCCGAGCTGCCGGGCATGGAGCCATTGCCGTGTCAGGCCCAGGGTGGCGGCGAGCCGAGGATCCGCCCCGTAGGTAAGATCTCCGGCGCAGGGGTGCCGCAGAGCTGAGAAATGGACACGGATCTGGTGTGTACGCCCGGTCTCAAGGTGCACCTCCACCAGCGTGGCCTTGCCAAAAGCCTCCAGCACCTCATAGTGCGTGATCGACGGCCGGCCGTCTTCGATCACGGCAAAGCGCCAGTCGTGTCCGGGGTGGCGACCGATTGGTGCGTCGATGGTGCCCTCCAGCGGATCCGGGAGCCCCTGGACCACCGCGTGGTACACCTTCTCCACAGTGCGCTCCTTGAAGGCCCGCTTCAGGGCCGTATAGGCGCGCTCCGTTTTGGCCACCACCATCACACCGGACGTGCCGACGTCGAGCCGGTGCACGATCCCCACCCGCTCCGGGGAACCCGACGTCGAGATCCGGAAGCCGGCTCCGGCGAGACCGCCGACCACGGTGGGCCCTACCCAGCCGGGCGACGGATGCGCGGCAACGCCCACCGGCTTGTCCACAACGACAAATTCGTCGTCGTCCAGCAGGATTTTCAGGCCTTCCACAACTTCCTCCACCACTTCGAGCGGGTCCCGTCGTTCAGGCACCGTCACTTCCAGGACATCGCCGGCAACCAACCGTGCGGACTTTCCGAGTTTCTTGCCGCGGCCAACCACGTTGCCTTCAGCAATGAGGGTCGCGGCCATTGACCGGGAGATCCCCATCAGCTTGGCGAGCCCTGCGTCCGCCCGCGTTCCGCCGAATTCGTCGGCGACCACTACACGCTCAGACACCGTCTGTGTCCTTCGGCTGTGCCGCCTCTTTCGGTGCCGCCGCGACGTGGCGTGAACCGTCAAGGGCGATCCCCTTGAGCGTGAGGATACAAATGATGGCCACCGCTGAGACCACCGCGGAGTCGGCAATGTTGAAGATCGCAAAATTGGGCAGCTGGATGAAATCCACCACGTGCCCCATGCCGAACGAGGGCTCCCGGAAGAGCCTGTCCGTCAGGTTGCCCAGGGCCCCGCCCAGGAGCAGACCCAGCGCCAGCGACCACCAGGCCGACCCCAGCTTGCGCACCTGGAGCAGGATGGCGATGGAGACGCCGGCCATGATGATGGAGAACACCCACGTGACATTTTCCCCGATCGAAAATGCGGCCCCGGAATTCCGGATGAAGTACCAGTGCAGGAGCGGCGGAAGGACCGGGATGCGTTCACCCTCCACCATCGAGGACGTCACCCAGAGTTTTGTCAGCTGGTCCAGGACATACGCAAAGACCGCAAAACCGGCGAAGAGCGAGAGCAGGAGTGCCCGCCGGGGGCGGGCCGATGAAGGAGAAGGGTTTGCGGCGTCAGCGGCGAGGTGGTCAGTCATGGTGCTTTCATTTTGTACAGCCGATGTTAAATCCCAAAAACCGGCGGCCGAGGAATCCTCAGCCACCGGTTCTCAGAATACGTGCTTGACGAACTAGTTCGCTTCAACCTCAGGTGCCGCCACGGAACCGCGGGCGTCAAGGTCGCGCAGCTGGCCTTCAATGTAGGCCTTCAGGCGTGAGCGGTAGTCGCGTTCGAAGCCGCGGAGTTGCTCAACCTTGCGTTCCAGGACGGAGCGCTGCTGCTCAAGGGCACCGAGGATCTTCCGGGATTTCTCCTGGGCATCGTTGACCAGGCTGCTGGCCTCGATCTGGGCCTCTGCGATGATCTTGTCCTTTTGGGACTGACCGTCGGCGACGTGACGGTCGTGCATCTGCTGCGCCATGGCGAGCAGTCCGGCAGCGGACTCGGCTGAAACCGTGCTTCCGTTGGCTGCGGTGGGCGCAGCCGGGACGGCCGCAACAGGTGCCACCGACTCGGCTTCCTTCTTCTTGGCGGCGTCGGAGGCTTTCGCCTCAACCTCGGCCTTCGCCGGGGACTCAACCTTGTCAGCCTTGACGGGTGCGGGAACCTTCTCGACCACCGGGGCGGACGCAGCGGAGCTGGCCGGCACACCGGAACCTGATTCTGCAAGCTTTTTGCGGAGCTCGTCGTTCTCCTGGTTCAGGCGCCTGAGTTCCACAACGATCTCGTCCAGGAAGTCATCAACTTCATCCTGGTCGTAGCCTTCGCGGAACTTGGTCGGCTGAAAGCGCTTGTTGACAACGTCTTCTGGCGTCAAAGCCATCTGGTCACCTCATTGGTCTAGTTAGTCAGTAGGCCTTCCGGCCGTCAAAACTACGGTACCTAAATACTGTCTGGTTCCTCTAATTCAACACTGGGTGTCAAACCGGAGATTTCTTCGCGGCTCAGCGGGAGTTCCAATTCCAGGAACTTCGCCTACGCCGCTAGGTCTTGTCGAAGATTACGCGAAACCCCTGGTGACCGCCATCGCGATGCTGACGGCGATGAACAGGACCAGAAACCCGAGGTCCAAAGTCACCCCGCCGAGCCTCAACGGAGGGATCAGCCTCCGGAGCCCCTTGAGGGGCGGATCGGTGATCGAGTACACGGTGTGGGCCACCACGAGGGCAACACCACGCGGACGCCATTCCCTGGCAAACATCTGGACCCAGTCAAAGACGAGCCGGATGATCAGCGCCACGAAGAACAGCAAAAGGGCGATATAGACAAGTCCGAAAACAATTCCCATGACTTAACTCATATCTCCATGTCCATTCCGGATACCGCGGTGCCCTGCCAATGTTTCTTGTCTATTTCAGCACGGATGCCAGACAGGTGTACCTGCCTGGCATCCGGAATAAGCTCAGGGCTAACTTTGGTTGAAGAAGCTGGCCTGGGTCTCGCTGACCTTCTTGTCATCACCAATGACCTCAATGTACGACGGTGACAGCAGGAAAACCTTGTTCGTGACGCGTTCGATGCTGCCCCGGAGACCAAAAACCAGGCCGGCCGAGAAGTCAACGAGACGCTTGGCGTCCGCTTCGCCCATGTCGGTGACGTTCATGATGACGGGGATGCCGTCCCGGAAACTCTCACCGATGAGCTTGGCGTCATTGTAGGACCGCGGGTGGATCGTGGTGATCTGCCGAAGCCCGGACGGTTCTTCGCGGCTTGAGGCCGCACGCTTGATGGGGGTCACTGGTGCGCGGTATTCCTCTTCGGGGGCGTGTGATGACTCGCGGCTGACGTCGCGGACGGGTGCCGGTGCACGGCGTTCCTCGCGGTCAACTTCCATCGAATCGTCCTCGTCCTTACGTGTTGTGGTGTGCTCGGACTCGTAGTGTTCATCGCCATCGGCGAGCCCAAGATAGATCATTGTCTTGCGCAGAGCGCCGGCCATGGTCGACTCCTAATCGTGTCCGTAGGCGGGCCGCCCAATGACTTGACAGCCTTGAATCCCCCGCCATTCACTTCCTATGGGTTCGACGCTACCCCACGTCAGGACGCGATCCGAGAATATCGGAACCGATTCGCAGGTGTGTCGCACCGAAACGGATAGCCGCTTCCAGGTCCTGGCTCATGCCCGCCGAGATGGCAGTTGCGCCGGGATGCTCCGCTACCAGGGCCGCCGAGATGGCTGCCAGCTTTTCAAACGCCGCCTCAGGACTGGTGCCCAACGGGGCGACAGCCATAACGCCCGCCAGTTCCAGTCCTGCCGCGGCTGACAGCCGCTCGGCCAGGAGTGGTACCTCGGCGGCGGCCACGCCGCCGCGATGCGAGCCGGCGTCGTCGTCGAGGCTGACCTGGATGAAGCAGTCCAAAGCTCCCCGGCCCGTCCGCTCCTGTTCCGCGGCGATGGCACGCTCGAGGCCATCAACCAGGGCCAGCCGGTCCACGGAATGGAGCGCATGGGCATACTTCACCACGGATTTCGCTTTTTTGCTCTGCAACTGCCCGACGAAGTGCCAGTTGAGTCCGAGGCCGGCCAGTTCGGCCGCCTTCGCGGAAGCTTCCTGGTCTCTGTTCTCGCCGACGTCGCGGACGCCGAGGGCAGCCAGGCGCCTGATGTCGGCGGCCGGATGGAACTTGGTGACCACAATCAGCGTGGGCAGTTCCCCCGCCCGGCCTGCATCTTGGACGGCCGCGTCAATACGACGCTGCACGGCGGCGAGGCGCTCCGCCAGATCAGCCATCCGTTCGGCGTTGTCCTCCACAGTGCCCTCATTCATGCGACCACACCAGTCCTGCGAAGCGTCCGGTGGTGTTGGACCTGCGGTAAGAGAAAAGCTCTTCGTTTTCAAGCGTGCACGGACCCGCATATTCGATGACGACGCCGGCAGCTTCAAGTTGGCGCTTCGCCCCCGCTGGGAGATCCAGTGCGGGCGTGCCCCAGGACGTGGCAGCCCACGTCGCCGGAACCTGGGCAGCTACTTGGGCGCGCAGTTCGGCGGGCACTTCATAGCAACGCCCGCAGATTGACGGGCCCAGCCAGGCACGGATGGCGGTTGCCCCGGCTGAGCGCATCCGCTCCACTGCCGCCGGGAGAATGCCGTTTTCTATCCCCGGGCGGCCTGCGTGCACGGCGGCGAGGACCGGACCTTCTGGTCCTTCCCCTACGAGTACTGCCGGGATGCAGTCGGCCACCATCACCGCAAGCGGCAGCCCCCTTGACACCATGGCATCGGCGGTGGGCGCTGGCGTGGCCGGCTCCATCATTTCCACCGCGGTGCCGTGGACCTGCTCCATGAACCGGAGGGAACCACGGGTTAGGCCGGCAGCGTCCTCCAGCGCCTCCCGGCGCTGGAGAACATCAGCGGCGTTGTCCGCGACGTGCAGGGCAAGATTGCCGGCCCGGGTGTCCGTGAACGCCACACTCACGCCAGCAGACACTTCGGCCCGCCAATGGAACAACCCGGGCCCTACTTCAGGAAGTCGGGGACATCCAGGTCATCGGCGCGGTTGCCCGAGAGGTCCGGCTCCACTACCGAGGGCAGGTCGACGTCGAAACCTGAATCGGCGGGAACCGACGACGGGCGCTGCTGGCCCCAGTTGCTCAGCCCCGACGCGCCGACTCCTGCGTGGACCGGCTGGACGTTGTGCTGGTGGCTGCCACCAGAAGTGGGGGCCTGAGCCGGTGCGGGTGCCGCTGCGGGCCGCTGCGGCGCCACCTGCGGCTGCGACTGGTCCATGGAGGGGGAGGTGGCCTTGACGTCGTCAAAACCGGCGGCAATGACCGTGACACGGGCCTCGTCGCCGAGTGCGTCGTCGATCACGGCACCGAAGATGATGTTGGCTTCGGGGTGGGCCACTTCCTGGACCAGGCGGGCAGCTTCATTGATTTCGAACAGGCCCAGATCGGAACCGCCCTGGATGGAGAGCAGGACACCATGGGCGCCGTCGATGGAGGCTTCCAGCAGCGGCGATGCAATGGCGAGCTCCGCAGCCTTTACCGCACGGTCTTCACCGCGGGCGGAGCCGATTCCCATCAGCGCGGAGCCTGCGCCCTGCATCACGGACTTGACGTCAGCGAAGTCGAGGTTGATCAGGCCGGGGGTGGTGATGAGGTCCGTGATGCCCTGGACACCGGACAGCAGGACCTGGTCAGCGGAACGGAAAGCGTCCAGGACGGAGACGTTGCGGTCGCTGATGGACAGAAGCCTGTCGTTCGGGATGACGATCAGCGTGTCCACTTCGTCGCGGAGGGCGTCGATGCCCGCCTCTGCAGAACCCGCACGACGGCGGCCCTCGAACGTGAACGGGCGGGTCACCACACCGATGGTCAGCGCTCCGAGGGACCGGGCAATGCGCGCCACCACAGGGGCGCCACCGGTGCCCGTGCCGCCACCTTCGCCGGCGGTCACAAACACCATGTCCGCGCCGCGGATGACCTCTTCGATTTCGTCGGCGTGGTCCTCCGCAGCCTGCTTGCCCACCTCGGGGTTGGCGCCTGCACCGAGCCCGCGGGTCAGCTCACGACCGACGTCGAGTTTGACGTCGGCGTCACTCATCAGCAGAGCCTGGGCATCTGTGTTGATGGCGATGAATTCAACGCCCCGGAGGCCGACTTCGATCATGCGGTTGACTGCGTTCACGCCACCGCCGCCGATGCCGACGACCTTGATGACGGCCAAGTAATTCTGCGGAGCTGCCACGTTACGTGTCCCTTGTTCGTGTCCTATTGCGAAAACTGTGGAGTCGGGCTTGAAGCTTCGAACCTTAACCCTCGAGTTGAAGGTTATAGTTATGTCAAGTAACTCATGTCTGGAACGCTATTTCCTATGGTTCGGACATTCAATAACCGGAGCCGCGTGTCGCGGGAATACCGGGTAAATAAAGCGTTCAGCGCGTCACCGGATGCCGGGGCGCGCTCACATCGTACACACGGACGGGGTTCTTCGGGTCCGCGGGAACTTTGAGCAGGGCTTCAAGCACCTTGGCCTTGAGCTCCTTCTCCCCCGCATTCCCCCAAATGATGGTCTGACCGTCCACCAGTTTGAGCTCCACCGCGTCCACGGACTGGGCGGATGCGTTGGACAGCTTCGACAGCACGTCCAGCGGGAGTGCACCGAGGACCGCTGCGGTGGCCTGGAAGAGGTCCTTGCCGATGGTTCCGGCGCCGCCGTCGATCACGGGCAGGGCAACTGCGGCCGGGTCCGCAGGGCTGGCCAGGACCACGCCGTCCACATCCACCAACTGGTACTGCTCCCCCTGCTTAACCAGGGCCACCGGGACGCGCTCCAAAACCTGGACCGCCAACCCGGACGGCGGGCGCGCCTGGGTGGAGACGGACTTGATCTGGACGAGCGGCGCGAGGAGGCGGCTGACTTCCTCATCGCTGATCTGGGGAAGGGGTTTGCCCTTCAGGGGTTCCAGTGCGGCCTGCACCTGTTCCGTGGTGACGAGCCGGGTACCGGACACGGAGACGGTGCCTACGGCGAGTGCCGGGGAAAAGATTGCGGCGGCCAGCAGCGCGCAGACCAACGCCAGGGCAGCGCCCAGGGTCATCAGGATGTTGCGCTTGAGGCGTTTTCCGGGCGGCTCCGGGAAGGCCAGCACATTGTCGGTGCCCGCCCCCGCCTTGCCTGCCGACGGCTTGCCCGCCGCCGCCTTGTCCGCTGACTGCCTGCGACCAGCGTCCGTCACTTTCTTGCGGCCGGCGTCCTTCGCCTTATTGCGGCCGGGCACATGCGGGGTGTCCGCTTCCGGGGCGCGTTTGGAGGCCGAGATGACCCCCGGTTCCGCCGGAGCGGAAGGCTGGCGCCTGCCCGGTGAAGCGTAGGTGGGCCGGCGCGGACTACCCACCGAGAGCCTGCACGATCTGCGGTCCGAAGGCCGTGACATCCCCTGCCCCGACAGTCAGGATGATGTCGCCGGGCCCGGCGGCGTCCGCAAGGGCAGCAACAGCCCCGCCCGGCTCCACCAGGCGCCCGCCGGGTGCCAGGTGCTCGGCGATGAGCTGGCTGCTGACTCCGGGGATGGGATCTTCGCGCGCAGGGTAGATGTCCAGGACCAGGGCGGTGTCTGCAAGGTTCAGCGCGTCTGCGAACTCCCTGGCAAACTCCCTGGTGCGGGAGAACAGGTGCGGCTGGAACAGAACATGGACGCGGTGCCCGCCGGCCACTGACCGTGCAGCCGTCAGGGCGGCGCGGACCTCGGTGGGGTGGTGGGCGTAGTCGTCATATACGCGGACGCCGCGCGCCTCCCCTTTCAGTTCAAAGCGCCGCGAAGCGCCCGAGAAGTGCGCCAGGGCACGCGCGGCAGCTTCGGCGTCGACGCCCAGCTCCAGCGCGACGGCGACGGCGGCGGCAGCGTTCAGCGCGTTGTGCCTGCCCGGGACCTGCAGGTCCAGGGCGAACCGCCCGGCAGGTGAGGAGACCGCCACGTCCCCCGGGCCGCCGTCGTGCAGCACCAGGTCCGACCCGTCCGAGGTGCCGTACAGGACCACCCGGGTGTTGCCGCGCGCCAGCGTGCGCTCTGCGAGGGCTGCGGCGCCGGAGTCATCAGCGCAGGCAATCAGGACGCCGTCGGCCGGAAGCAGCGCCGTAAAGCGGTCGAAGGACTCGTAGACGGCCTCGGCGGTGCCGTAGTGGTCCAGGTGATCGGGTTCGACGTTGGTGACCACGGCAATCTTTGGCCGGTAGTTCAGGAAGGAGCCGTCGGACTCGTCCGCTTCGGCCACAAAGACCCCTGACGTGCCGTGGGCGGCATTGACGCCGAGAGCAGGCACGTTGGCGCCGATGGCAAACGACGGATCCATCCCGGCGCCCTGGAGCAGGACGGTGACCATGGAGGTGGTGGTGGACTTGCCGTGGGTTCCTGCCACGGTTACCACGAGGTCGTCCCCCATGGTGGCCGCCAGAGCCTCCGAGCGGTGCAGCACGGGCAGGCCGGCCGCCCGCGCGGCCACCAGCTCGGCGTTGTCCGCACGGATCGCCGAGCCGGCAACCACGGTCTGGGCATTGCCCAGGTTGGCGGCGGCGTATCCCACGGCGATCCGCGCGCCGGCGGCTGCAAGTTCCGCCATGACGGGAAGGTCCTTGGCGTCCGATCCGCTGACGGTAACGCCGCGGGCCACCATGATGCGGGCCACGGCGGACATTCCCACCCCTCCGATGCCGATGAAGTGGACGCGGCCCAGGGACTCCTGGCTGCGGACGCTTGAGGGGATCATGCGGATACCGCTTCCAGGACAAGATCAGCCATGCGCTGATCGGCGTTTCTGATGCCAAGGCGGCGCGAGCTGGCGGCCATGGTGGCCAGGCGGCCGGGGTCGGTGACCAGGGGGATGAGCTTGCCTGCCACCCACTCCGCGGTGAAGTCCTTATCCGGGACCAGGAGTGCGCCACCGGCGCTCACGAGCCCTGCCGCGTTGAGCGCCTGCTCGCCGTTGCCGATGGGCAGCGGGACAAACACTGCCGGTACACCCACGGCGGCCACTTCGCAGACCGTGGCGGCGCCGGACCTCGCCAGCAGCACGTCCGCTGCGGCGTACACCCGTTCCATGCCGTCCACGTACTCCACCTGCCGGTAGCCCGGCGCGGCGAGCGGGCCGCCGTCGGGCCCCAAAACCGTCTTGCCGCGGCCGGTGATGTGGAGTGTCTGGATCCCCGCCGCGCCAAGGTCCTGGACGGCGGCAGCGACCGCACGGTTGATGCTCTGGGCGCCGGAGGAACCACCGGTCACAATCAGCGTGGGCGAGGTGGGATCCAGGCCCAGTTCTTCGCGCGCGGCGGCTCGGGAAGCCTCACGGTCCAGGCTGGAGATTTCGGTCCGCATGGGCATGCCCACATGGCGGGCGTGGCGCAGGCGCGTGGTGTCGAAGGCAGTGGCCACGCGACGGGTCAGGAACGATCCCACCCGGTTGGCCAGGCCGGGCCTGGTATTGGCCTCATGGATGACGATGGGGATTCCCCGGCGCCGGGCGGCCAGGTACAGCGGTGTGCAGACGTAGCCGCCGACGCCCACCAGGACGTCGGCCGAGGCGTCGTCGAGGATGCGTCCGGACTGCCTGACCGCCCCGGCCAGCCGTGCGGGCAGCCTGAGCAGGTCAACAGAAGGTTTCCGCGGAAAAGGCACCCGGTCGATGGTGGCCAGTTCCAGGCCGGCGGCGGGCACCAGCCGGGTTTCCATGCCAGCAGGCGTGCCGACGGCGAGCAGCCTCGCCTCGGGCGCGGCGGTACGCAGGGCGGCCGCGATGGCCAGCAGGGGGCTGATGTGGCCGGCGGTTCCGCCGCCCGCCAGGACAATGGACAGGTTCTGGGAAGTCATCTGGTGCTACGTACGCTTTCTTGCGGTTGTTGTAGGGCTGGCTGTTTTGCGGGCAGCGGTTGTCGTGCCGGTGGTTTTCCGGCCGGCGGTTTTCCGGCCAGCAGGTTTGCGGCCAGCGGCTCCCCCGGCCTTCTTGGCGCCGAATTTCAGCAGTTTCTTCGGCCTGAGGGCAGGCGCCATCTGTTCGCGGGCAAGCGAGAGCACCACCCCCACGGCGCAGAGCGACATCAGCAATGCCGAACCGCCGTAGGAAATGAACGGCAGCGGCACGCCGATCACCGGCATCAGCCCCGTCACCACGGCCATGTTGACAGTGGCCTGCCCCAGGAGCCACACCATGATGGTGCCGGCCAGCACCCGGTGGAACATATCCTCCTGCGCCACCACTACGCGGTAGATGGCGGCGCCAAGGATGGCAAAAAGGACAAGCACGACGACGGTGCCCACCAGGCCGAGTTCCTCACCGATGATGGCGAAGATGAAGTCGTTGTGGGCTTCCGGAATCCAGCTGTACTTCTGCCGGCTTTGGCCCAGGCCAACCCCGAACCAGCCACCGGACGCGAGCCCGTAGAGCCCGTTGGTGGCCTGGTAGTTGGCGTCAATGCCGTCGGCACAGGACTGGCCTGTCCACCACGAGGTGATGCGGCACATGCGGTTTGAGCTGGTGATGGCCATGACGGCCGTGCCGGCGGCCGCGGCCAGTGCGGCGAACCCGAACAGGTACAGCGGTACTCCGGCGAAGAAGAGGGCGGCAGCAGTGATCATCATGATGATCATGGCGGTGCCCAGGTCATTGCCCAGCAGGACCAGGCCGATGACCCCGCCCGCCAGCGGCACGGCCGGGATCAGCACGTGGGGCCAGCGCCGCAGCAGCTTCCCTTTCCTGGCCAGGACGGTGGCCATCCACAGCGCCAGAGTCAGCTTGGACGCCTCGGACGGCTGGAACGTGATGCCGCCCAGGTCGATCCAGTTCTTGTTGCCGTTGACTTCGTCTCCGATCACCTGCACCAGGACCAGGAGGACGAGGGCCCCGCCCAGGCCCGGCCAGGCCAGGCGCTTCAGCCAGACCACGTTGATGCGGGAAAGGACGAACATGGTGAAGATGCCGATGGCGGCGAACATTCCCTGCTTGAGGGCGTCGCCGTAGGGCGATTTTCCGGCAGCGATGGATTCGACGCTGGAGGCCGACAGCACCATCATGATGCCGATAGCGGTCAGGGCCAGCGTGGAGCCAAGGATCAGGTAATACGTTGAGCCGTTCTTGGAGGTGCCGGTTCCTTCCAGCGTGGACCAGAAGGCTTGGTACGAGTCCCGGATCCGGTCCGGCAGGGTGATGGTGGACGTGACGGGAGAAGCGGGTTTCCCGGCGCGCGGCCGGGGGGCCGGCGACCGGGTGGGCGTGCTGACCATTGTTACTCCTCGCCGGTCTGGGCCTGCCCTTCCACCAGCTCGCGGACAGCTTCAATAAAGGCGTCGCCGCGGTGAGCGTAGGAAGAGAACTGATCCATGGAAGCAGCTGCCGGGGCCATCAGCACGGTGTCGCCTGATGCCGCCAGCTGCGCCGCTGACGCAACGGCCCGGGTCATCACGGCCGCACCGGAATCCGGCGAGCTGTCCGTGGTGGCTCCGCCCGTTGCGGCAGTCTGCATATTTTCAGTGTCGCCCGGCGGCGTCGTGATCACGGGGACATCGGGCGCGTGTCGCTGCAAGGCCTCCGCAAGCGCGGCGGTGTCCGTACCGATGAGTACCACAGCCTTGAGCCGGGCGGCGTGGTCCCGGACCAGATGGTCGTAGCTGACTCCCTTGGACAGGCCGCCGGCGATCCAGATGACGTTTTCAAAGGTGGCCAGTGACGCGGCTGCTGCGTGCGGGTTGGTGGCCTTGGAATCGTTGACCCAGAGCACGCCGTTCTGCCGGGCGACCGGCTGGATGCGGTGGTTGCCCGGCACGTAGTCCTGGATTCCCTGGCGCACGGCCTTCGCATCCACACCGTAGGCCCGGACCAGGGCTGCAGCCGCCAGGGCGTTCGCCACCATGTGCCGGGGCGCAAACTGCCCCAGGTCGGTCATCGAGGCCAGCTCGGCGGCGCTGTCCCTGCGTTCCTCGATAAACGCGCGGTCCACGAGCAGGCCCTCCACCACGCCGAGCATGCTGATGGCCGGCGTGAGTGTGGTGAAACCGACGGCCCGGCAGCCCTCCACAACGTCCGCGTCCTCAACCATCCGTTCGGTCTCGATCTGTTCCGCGTTGAAGATGCAGGCCTTCTGGGTCCGCGCATAGACCTTGGCCTTGTCCGCGAGGTAGGAATAGTAGGAACCATGCCAGTCAACGTGGTCCTCAGCCACGTTCAGGCAGACGCTGGCCACCGGCGACAGCGTTTCAGCCCAGTGCAGCTGGAAGCTGGATAGTTCAACCGCGAAGACGTCGTATTCCACGGGGTCGCGGAGGGCGTCCAGGATGGGAGTGCCCACGTTGCCGACCGCGATGGCCTTCAGGCCGGCGGCCTGCAGCATCGACGCCGTCAGGCCCACAGTGGTGGTCTTGCCGTTCGTGCCGGTGATGGTCAGCCAGTCAGCGGTCCTGTGCCCGGCCCGGACCCGCAGGCGCCAGGCAAGCTCGACGTCGCCCCAGACCGGAATGTGGGCGCGCGCAGCGGCCGCCAGGAGCGCCTGGTCCGGCCGCCAACCCGGGGAGGTCACGATGAGGTCGGGGAAGCTGCCATCGATCTTTGGAATCCTGTTGACGGCTTCCTCGCCCAGGAGCACGTCCACGGCGCCGACGATCTTCAGGGTGTCGGCCTGTGCCTTGGCTATCTCGGACGTGGCGGCATCAACCACCACCACCCGGGCACCGAGTTCGATGAGGGTATCCGCCGCGGCGAACCCGGACACTCCGATGCCGGTGACTGCAACGCGCAGCCCTGCCCAGTCAGAATCCCAACTGACCAGGTCTTGCAGGCGAGGAGAAACAGTCACAGGAGCACAACCCATTCAGCGTAGAAGACACCCAGGCCCACAGCCACGAAGAGACCGCCCAGGATCCAGAACCGGACCACCACCGTGACTTCTGCCCAGCCCTTGAGTTCGAAGTGGTGCTGCAGCGGTGCCATCTTGAAAACGCGTTTTCCGCCGGTGGCCTTGAAGTAGCCCACCTGGATGATCACGGACAGGGTAATCAGGACGAACAGGCCGCCGATGATTCCCAGCAGCAGTTCCGTCCGCGAAAGGATGGCGAAGCCGGCGACCGCACCGCCGATGGCCAATGACCCGGTGTCACCCATAAAGATCTTGGCCGGTGAGGTGTTCCACCAAAGGAATCCCACGAGGGCGGCGCTCAGGATAGCTGCCAGGAGCGCCAGGTCCAGGGGGTCGCGGACGGAGTAGCAGCCGCTGCCGGCTTCCCGCGGCGACCCGCAGGCCTGGTTGTTCTGCCAGATTCCCATCAGCGTATAGGCGCCGAAAACCATGACCGCAGCGCCGGCGGCCAGGCCGTCCAGGCCGTCCGTCAGGTTTACGCCGTTGGTCGCCGCCGTGACGATCAGGTTGGACCAGAGGACAAAGAGGATTGCGCCGACCACTGTGCCGGCGAAGGCCAGATCCAGCCAAGGAATGTCGCGGACCAAGGAGATTTTGGTCGAGGCCGGCGTCAGGCCGTCCGGGTCGGGAAAGTTCAGGGCCAGGATGGCGAAGGCTATGCCTACCGCGGCCTGGAGGATGAGCTTGGCCTTTGCGTCCAGGCCAAGGCTCCGCTGGCGGGAGATCTTGATGAAATCGTCCAGGAAGCCCACCAGCCCCATGCCGACCATCAGGAAGAGCAGGATCAGGGCCGAGGCGGAGGGGCCTGCCGAGTCCGGGTTCATCATCCACATGATCAGGTGGGTCAGCCCGTAGCTGAGCAGGACCGCGCCCACCACCACGGTGCCGCCCATGGTGGGCGTTCCGCGTTTGGTGTGGTGGGACGTGGGTCCGTCATCACGGATGAATTGGCCGTAGCTCTTGCGCACAAGCAAGCGGATAAACAGCGGCGTTCCCACCAAGGCAAACAGCAGGGCAAGTCCTGCGCCGATCAGTAGTGCAATCACAGCAGCTCGCTCCCTTCATCGGTGGGTTCCGTGGATTGTGGGGGTAATGCTATCCGATCGCCCAAGTGCCGCAGTCCAACGCTGTTGGACGACTTGAAAAGCACCAGGTCGCCGGGCTCAAGCTCTGCGTTGAGGAGCACATAGGCGTCCTCGGCGGTTTCGGCAAAGACGCATTCGTCGCCCCAGGAACCCTCCTGGACGGCGGAAACGTAAAGTGCGCGGGCTTCGCGGCCGACGACGACCAGCCGGGAAATGTTCAGGCGGACCACCTGGGTGCCAACAACAGTGTGTTCACGGATTGAATCGGGTCCCAGTTCCAGCATGGCGCCCAGGACTGCCCAGGTGCGCCGACCGCGGCCAAGGTCGGCCAGCGTGCGCAGGGCCGCCCGCATGGACTCCGGGTTGGCGTTGTAGGCGTCGTTGATGATGGTCACGCCGTCAGCACGTTCGGTGCGTTCCATCCGCCAACGGCTGGCTGCTGACTGTGTGCTCAGCGATGCGGCGATGTCCCTGCCGGACACTCCGGCCGCGTGCGCGGCCGCTGCTGCGGCGAGGAGGTTGCCGGTGTGGTGGGCGCCGATGAGGCGGCTGCTGACGTGCAGGCCTGTTTCGGCGCCGGGCAGGACGAGCTCGAATTCCGGGTTGCCTTCAGCGTTTGTGTCCGGATTCTCGGCCCGAACGGTTGCGTCAGGGCGTCCTTCGGCGGAGAAGCCCAGCACGGTGGCGGCGGTGCGGCTGCGCATGGCAGCGACGCGGTCGTCGTCGAGGTTGATGACGGCGGTCCCGCCGGCGGCGAGGGCCTCCACCAGTTCACCCTTGGCCTGGGCAATGTTGTCCACTCCGCCGAACTCCCCGGCGTGGGCGGTGCCGATGCCGAGGACGACGCCGATGTCGGGCCTCACCATGTCGGCCAGGTAGCGGATGTGCCCGATGCCTGTGGCGCCCATCTCGATCACCAGGTAGCGCGTTTGGGTGTCGGCGCGGAAGACGGTGAGCGGTACGCCCACCTCGCCGTTGTACGAACCTTGCGGGGCAACGGTGGCACCCTGCTGGGTGAGGATGCCGGCGAGGAGGTCCTTCGTGGTGGTCTTCCCGGCGGAACCGGTGATCCCGATGACGGTCAGGGCGTCGCCTGCGGCAGACCGGGCCAGGCGGATCCGGCGGACCGCTTCGGCGGCCAGCGCACCCATGGCCAGCACGGCATCCTCTACCAGCACGGCCGGATAGTTGACGCCGTCCGGGCCCGTGACGGGGCGCTCGGCGAGGACCAGCACCGCACCGCGGCTGAAGGCGGCAGCAACGAAGTCGTGGCCATCGGCGTGCTCGCCAGGTTTCGCCACGTATAGCGACCCGGCGGCAGCCTCGCGCGAATCGGTGACCACCGAAAGGGGCGTGATCCCCGGATCGGCGTCCAGGCGTCCGTGTGTGATATCGGCGATTTCCGCCGCAGTAAGTGCAATCATCTCGGTCTAGGACTCTATCCGGTCGTCTCGGAGAACGGTGAATCCCCTGGCTGTCAAGGCGTTCCGCAGTTCCACACGGTCATCCAGTGCAAGATTGACGCCCTTGACTTCCTGCCAGACCTCATGGCCGCGGCCGGCCACAAGAATGGTGTCGGCCGGACCGGCCAGGTCCACGGCGCGCCGGATGGCGGCGTCGCGGGGATAAACCTCTTCGATGACACTCTCCAGAGATCCCTGTTCGCGCGCCGCCCGTGCGCCCGCCAGCACATCAGCCCTGATGGCCGCAGGGTCCTCGTCGTGGGGGTCGTCGTCCGTGACGATGACGATGTCGGCCATCTTTGCGGCGACGGCGCCCATGGCTGGACGCTTGCCCTGGTCGCGCTGTCCGGTGGCTCCGAAAACCACGATCACCCGGGAGCCGGGCTGCGGCGACCTGACCGCTTCCAGTGCCCGCGCCAGGGCATCAGTGTTGTGGGCGAAGTCCACGACGGCCGCCGGTTCTTCGGAGACGAGCTGCATCCGTCCCGGTACCGCCACGGTGAAGGGGTCGTGGCGGTCCAGGGCGGCCTGCACGGTGGCGGCGTCCATTCCGCTGGCCAGGACCATTACCGTGGCCAGTGCGGCGTTGGCGACATTGAAAGCTCCAGGCAGGCCGGTGTGGACATTCAAAGTAACTCCGTCGGGTCCCTGCAGGCTGAAGCCGGTCCCCAGCCCACGCGCGGAGGGGGAGGTTACGGTCCAGTCGGTGGGAGCTCCGCCGGGTGTCATCGAGAGGGTGGTGACCGGGATCCGTGCCGTGGCGGCAAGCCTGCGGCCCCATTCGTCGTCGACCGTCACCACAGCCTTGCGGGCACGGCCGGGCGTGAACAGCTCCGCCTTTGTGGCGAAGTAGTCCTCCATGGTGCCGTGCAGGTCCAGGTGGTCCTGCGTCAGGTTCGTGAAACCGGCGACGTCGAAGAGCACACCGTCCACCCGCTGGAAGGACACGGCGTGGGAGGAGACTTCCATCGACGCGGCGTCCAGTCCCCGTTCCCGCATGAGGGCGAGCAAGCCGTGGAGATCCGGTGACTCAGGCGTGGTCAGGAGGCTGGGAACCGGTTCTCCGCCGGCCAGGATTTCGATGGTTCCGATCAGGCCCGTCTGCTGCCCGAGCGCACGGAGCAGGGCGTTGATGAAGTACGTGGTGGTGGTCTTGCCGTTGGTTCCAGTCACACCGTACAAGCGCGGCGTCGGCCCAGCTGCGGGCTGGCTCTGGTAGATCATGGCGGACAGTGGCCCCACCACGTTGCGCGGTCCGTCCACCACAAGCACCGGGACAGAGGCTTCGGCGGAATCCGCAGACAGCGCGAGAAGGCGGGCGCCGGCGTCGTCGGTCAGGACTGCCACCGCTCCCCTGCCGACCGCCTGCGACACGAAGTCTGCGCCATGGCGGGAAGCACCAGGCAGCGCCACATACAGGTCGCCCTGCTCCACGGTTCGCGAGTTCAGTGAAATTCCCGTGACGCTGACGGCAGCGGAGGCGCCCGGAACCTGCACACCGATCGCGTCGCCGATCGTGTCCAGGCTGACGGCAGCAACTGCCGTAGGCCTGAACCGCGCGGGGGCCGGTTCCCCGGCCGGTCCCGCGTTGCTGGCTGATGCGCTCTGCTCTGACAAGGGAATCTCCGATGGTGGTGCTAGTGGATCATGCCCGCGGGAGACTGCTTCCGCTGCGGGCGTTGGGTGAACTGCTGCCTGGCTTGATGCTACTTGGCGTACTGCGGCAGCCTGGCCGGTTCGCCCGTGGACGGCTGGACATTGTAGGTGCGCAGCGCCTGGCTCATGACCGAACGGAACACGGGCCCCTGCGTAATGCCGTAGATATTGCCCTTGGGCCGCTGCAGCACCACCTCAACAATAAACCGGGGATCATCCATCGGTGCCATCCCCACGATTGAAGCGGTGTAGCCGCAGAACCCCGACTTCCCGTCGTCGCACGGCGATTCAGACGTTCCGGTCTTTGCCCCCACCCGGTATCCGTCGATCGCGGCGTCCTTGATCTGGCCTTCGGTGACCGCGCTTTCCAGGATGTCCTGGACCTGCTGCGCGGTGCCGTCCGACACCACCTGGCGGGAAGGCTGCGGGGCGACCTTCTCCTCTGTTCCGTCGGGTGAAACGTATGCGTCAATCAGGCGCGGCTGGAGCATCACACCGTTGTTGGCGATGGTCTGGAAGGCTCGGACCGTCTGCAGGGTGGACTGCGATACGCCCTGGCCGAACAGCACCGTGTATTCCTGGCGGCCGTCCCACTGGTCCGCCGGTGTGAGAATCCCGGAGGCCGTAGCCGGCAATCCAATGTCCGGGGCTTCGCCGATGCCGAATTTCCTAAGCCAGTCGTACCGTTGTTCCTTGGTCAGCCGCGACCCGGCCGCAACGGTGCCGGTGTTCATTGACCAGCCCAGGATGCCGGCGAGCGTGCGCTCTTCGGTGCCGTGCGTAAAGGCGTCTGTGAAGGTCTGGCCGTCCACGGTGTACGACGGTCCGAGAGTGAACGTATCCAGGGGGCTGGATTTTCCTTCTTCAATCAAGGCGGCGGCCGTGATCATCTTCTGTACCGAGCCGGGCTCATACGCTGCGGTCACGGAGCGCACGCCGCGGTCCTTGGCAGCCACCCGTCCGGGATCGTTCGGATCCGGGGCATTAGTGTCCGCCATCGCGACAATGTCACCGGTCTTCGCATCCATCACGGTGATGACACCCCACTCGGCGCCCTGTTTGTCTGACTGGCTTTGAATGGCCTGCTGGGCGAAATACTGGAGATCGGAATTGAGCGTGAGCTTGACGTCCTTGCCGTCCTCCGGCGGTGTCAGTTCATCCACGCCGACCGGAATCCGGAGACCGTCGGCACCGATCTCAAAGAGCCGCCTGCCGTCCTTCCCGCGCAGCAGCCCATCCTGTGTCTGCTCGATCCCCGCCTGGCCGGTGTTGCCGTCCTGGAGGAAGCCGATAATACCGCCGGCCACGGAACCGTTGGGGTAGACGCGTTTGCTGACGCCCTCAGTGACGATGCCGGGAATACTGAGATCCGAGACCCTGAGCTCAACGTCCGGCTTCAGGTCCTTGGCGACGATGTGGTACTTCGATTCGCCCGTCACGGCGTTCCTGAGTTCGTCAGCGTCCATGCCCAGGACAGCTGCGAGTTCGCTGATGCCCTGCTCCCGGCTGACTTCAACAAGTTTGTCCACGCCCTCCTCCAGGCGCCAGAACTTCTCCGTCTTCGTGTTGGTGGTTTGGTCCACCACAATGTTGTAGCGGATCACACTGTTGGCCAGGACCGTCCCGTTGGCGGCAAGGATGCTGCCGCGTTCGGCCGGGAGGGAAGTCTCGCGCATCCTGTAATCGAGCGCAGCCGCGGCCATCCCGCCGACGTCGAGCCCTTGGACGAAAAAGAGCTTGCCGCCCACCACTAAAAGCAGCGTCAGCATAATGCCCAGGCCGAGGCGCAGCCGCTTGGTGGCGTTGGGGGCCTTGCCGCCTTTTGCCTTGCCGGTCCTCTGCGCCACCGTGATTCCCTTGCTGCTCGCCTTGTTGCCTGTTTATGACCTGACTGGCTGTCCTTCAGCGGCTACCGGTTAGACCCGGGCACCTTCTGTTCGGGTGCTGGAACCGAACCGCCGTGGAGCTCCGCCGCACGTGCCGGTGGTGCGGGCGCTTCGGCCGGCGGTGCTGCAGCGGCAGGTGCCGCCGCACGGGCCTGCGCAGGGGGCCGTTCCTCGGCAGTCGGTTTACGGCTCGCCAACGGCTCCCCGGACGTTGCCGGAGGAACCACTATGATCATTCCCTCGACGGCGGGAGCAGGGATCACCGATCCGGCCGCGCCACCCTTCACCGCCGGAGTTGCCTTGCCCGTAACGGCAAGCGTGGAGAGGTCGATCTGGCCTTTGACCGTCGAAGCGACCATGCCCAGGTCGGAAGCCTTGGCTGCCAGGTTCTGGGGAGCTTCAAAGTTTTGGACCTGCTGTGTCAAGTCCTGGTTCTGCTTGGTCAGCGTGCTCTGCTTGCCCCTCAACTCCACTAGTTGGTATTGGGAGGTAGAGACTGAGATGTTCAGGACCAGCACGGCAACGAGCGCAACAGCGAGCAGGGCGAAGCACATCACCACAAACGGCGCACGGCGCTTCTTGGGGGCGGAACGCACCACGGACAGGGGTGTGCGTTCCCTGCGGCCGGCGCCGGAAGGAAGCGACCTGATCGCCGGGGCGCTGCTGCCGGAGACGACCGGAAAGTCCTTGGCGGCGGCAGTGCTCATGCTTCTCTCCTGGCTCTGATACGTTCCACGGCCCGCAGCCTGGCGGAGGCTGCACGCGGATTCTCTGCAATCTCGGCGGCGGTGGGTACCTCGGTGCCCTTGGTCAGGGTTTTGAGGAAGGCCTTGTGTTCCTCAAGTTCCACCGGAAATCCGAGGGGCGCGGAGGATTTGGAGCCAGCCTGGAAAACTGACTTGACGATTTTGTCCTCGAGGGAGTGGTAAGACATGACCACGATGCGCCCGCCCAGGGCCGTTGCTGCCACGGCTGCGGGAACAGCGCGCTCCAGCACGTCGAGTTCCTCGTTGACTTCGATGCGCAGTGCCTGGAACGTCCGCTTGGCCGGGTGGCCGCCCGATTTGGCGGCTGCCGCCGGAACCACGGAGCGGATCTGTTCCACGAGTTCCCCCGTGGTGGCGAAAGGCTTGACAGCCCTGGCCGCGACAATCCTGTTGGCGATCCGGCCGGCGAACTTCTCCTCGCCCCACTTCCGGATGATCCTGACGAGATCCTCTTCGCTGTAGTTGTTAACCACATCTGCTGCGGTCTGCCCGCGGCTGGTGTCCATCCGCATGTCCAGCGGAGCGTCAAAGGAATAGGCGAAGCCACGCTCACGTTCGTCCAGCTGCAGGGATGAAACGCCCAGGTCCATCAGGATGCCATGAACCTGCGCCACGCCCAGGTCTTCGAGGACGTCGGCGATTTCGTCGTAGACGGCGTGGACCAGGTCGGTCCGGGAAGCGAAGGGCGCCAGCCGCTCCCCTGCCAGCGCCAGGGCTTCCTCATCACGGTCGATGCCGATCAGGTGCAGATCCGGGAAACGCTCCAGCATGGCTTCGGAGTGGCCGCCCATGCCGAGGGTCGCGTCAATCGCGATGGGGGTTTCACCTCGGAGGCGGGCAGCCTCGAAGCCGGGGGCCAACAAATTGATGCACCGGTCCTTGAGGACCGGCACATGGCGTTCGGACGTTGGCTTCGGGTCATCGTTCATGCCTTCGTCCTTTCCTGCCGTGGGTGCTGGTGTGCTGCTTCTTAAGCCAGATCCCCATCCGCGCCTATCGACCTGCCGGCCTGGCTCCGGGGAAGTGAGCCAGGTTGACTGTCCGATGGGCGGCTGGAGATCTCGTTCAAGAAGCGTCCGCCGGGCCGCTCAGGTGATCACAGGATCCCCGGAATGGCGTCGTCGGTGTCGGAGAAGGCTGTTTCCTTCTCCGCGAGGTACTCGTTCCATGCCTGGGCATCCCAGATCTCGGCCCGGGTTCCTGCACCGATAACGGCCAGTTCCCTGCCGAGGCCTGCGTACTCCCGGAGCGCGGCCGGAATGGTGATGCGCCCCTGCTTGTCAGGTACCTCGTCCGAGGCTCCAGAGAGAAAGACGCGGATGTAGTCCCGGGCCTGCTTGGAGGAAATGGGCGCCTCCCGCATTTGCTCGTGGACACGTGCAAATTCCTGCTCACTGAAGACGTAGATGCAACGTTCCTGTCCCCTGGTGAGAACAAGCCCGCTGGCAAGCTCCTCACGGAACTTCGCAGGGAGGATAATTCGGCCCTTTTCGTCCAGACGTGGCGAGTGTGTGCCCAGAAACACTGGCCCACCGCCTGTCTGCCGTCAGGAACTGCACATCCCCTGTGTTGCAACTACCCTCTTATGTCCTCCACATTACTCCACTTTCCACCACAGTCAACGCAAAACAGGCCAATATTCCCCCATTTCTGGCCCTTGTCCCCCAAATGGCGCGGGAGCGGGCGGTGGATGGAAGTGGAGGACCCGGCGCTGTTTCGGCGCGAACCTGACTGCCCGACGGCGGTGCCAGGCCGCCGTCGGGCTCTCATCTGACGCGGGCCGCGGGTCCGCGGTCCCCGGGCTCCCCAAACGAGGTAGCAGCGGTAGCCGGCTTGGGCGCTCAACAGACCCCCGGCGCTACCTGGCTCCGGGTTAAAAGCAGAAGACCCGCCGGGGCGGGTCTTCTGCTGCGGTCATACTGACCGTGGGGAGGGAAATGGAGGACGGCACGGCCTATCGCCGTGGAACCGTTCCCGCAGGCGCTGCCTTAGGATTCGTCGCGGCGACGCTCGTCCCAGCGTTCTTCGAGGCTGGACATAAAGGAACTCCGGGGCTTCCCGGACTTACCAGCGCCAGATGCGGAGCGCTGCTTGCCACCGGACGCGTTACGCATAGTGGCGAAGTACACACCTGCGCCCATAACCACGAAGCCCAGGACACCGACAAAGATGTTCGGGACTGTAACGCCGACCAGGAGCACGGCGATCCCCGCGAGGGCGCAGAGCACCCCAATCACGATGTGACGGGTGGACCACGTCCGCCCGGGATCCGAACCCATGGAATTCGCGAACTTCGGATCGTCCTCGTGCAGCTGCTTCTCCAGCTGCTCCAGCAGCTTCTGTTCGTGCTCCGAGAGCGGCATCACGACCTCCTTAAGTAGGCCAACGTCCGGGCTGGTCCCATCCCGTACTACTGCTCCGATAACGACCGACATGCCCGGGAGGTTCCCGCCCCGCCGACGATGGCGGAACGCGAACACCGGCATACGGGCCATTGGAACTGCAGCATGTCCAAGAAGTCCGGCAATAACTGAGAACTATGTACATATAAGGATAGTTTGTCGGGGGCTGTTCTGAAAGACGGCCATCACCTCCCTGAAACCCGCAGGCAGCGTGCCGGCGTCCTGCTAGGACCCGTTTCCGGAATCCAGCAGACTCGCCGGGAGGACGGATTTGCTTCCGAACTTCCGGCTGACCTCGTCCAGGGTCTGTTCTGCTGCCCGCCAGTTGTCATCCCGACGGTCAAGGCTCAGCTGGAGGGACGTATTGGCGGTGTCTTCAAGCTGCTCAGCCCGGATGCCAACCAGCCGCACAGTCATGGGACGGCTCCCCAATGACTCCAAGAGCTGGATGGCCACGGCATAAATCAGCTGGGCGCTGTCGACCGGTGTGTGCACAGTGCGGCTCCTGGTGATGGTGGAAAAGTCGGCGTAGCGGAGTTTCAACGCCACCGTCCGTGCCACCATCCCCGAACTCCGCAGCCGCCCTGCCGTCCGGTGGGAAAGCCGCAGCAACTCCCGCGCGATCAGCGCGTGATCGCCCGTGTCCACGGCGAACGTCTCCTCAGCCCCGATGCTCTTCTCGAGCCTCACGGGGGTCACAGGCCGCGGATCGATCCCCCACGACAGACGGTATACGTGCTCACCGGTGGCGCCCAGCATTTTCTTGAGGGAGGACACCGGCGTGGCCGCCACGTCCGCCACCGTCCGGATGCCCATCCGGGCAAGGACGTCAGTAGTCTTCGCGCCGATTCCCCACAAGGCCCCGACAGGCAGGCTGTGGAGGTAGGGCACTGTCTCGTCGGGTCCAATCAGCAAGAGCCCGTCCGGCTTGCAACGCGTGGACGCAATCTTGGCCACGAACTTGCTGGCTGCAATGCCCACGGAGGCCGTAATGCCCAGTTCGGCAGCCACCCGGCGCCGGATCAATTCACCGATGACGCGCGGGGGTCCTAACCGGCGGATGGCGCCGCCGACGTCCAGGAAGGCTTCGTCCACACTCAGCGGTTCCACGAGATCGGTGATGGACTCGAAGATTTCCATCAGCTGGGCGGAAACCTCGTAGTACAGCTTGTGGCGCGGTTCAATGATGACCGCTTGGGGGCACATCCTGGCGGCGACCACCATGGGCATGGCGGACTTCACCCCGAACGCGCGTGCTTCATACGACGCCGAGAGGACCACTGATCGGTCCGCGGGAAATCCAACGATCACCGGTTTGCCGCGAAGTTCCGGCCGCGTGCGAAGCTCCACGGAGACGAAGAAGGCGTCCATGTCCACGTGCATGATGCAGTTACGCCGGAGCTCACGAAGACCCGCTTCGGTGTACTGGATGTTCCGCTCAGGCCCCACACCGGCAATTGTATCGGTTGGTACTGACTAAACTGGAGGCTGAATCCGGCATCAACACCAGGAGGACAGTCCCTGTGACCGTCATGAGAAGTCTTAAGCCAACAGGATTAGCGGCACTGGCCGCGGGCGCTCTGCTGGCCCTCGCTGCCTGCAGCCCCGCGGAGCCCGGAGTGACATCATCCTCCCCGGTTACCTCCTCACCGGCGTCGGACGGCGCCAGCATCACCGCGTCCGCCAGTCCGACGGCGTCGCCGGGAACTTCCGCCACCGTTGGGACAATCGTCGCAGGGTTCCCCGAAGCGCTGCTTCCCCTGATGCCCGGCGCCACGGTTATTTCGAGCAGCTTTGACAAGACCTCAACGCCGGCCACCGCGGCACTCGTGGCAAGCATCAATGCCCCGACGGCCGCCGTCGTGGATTTTTACACAAAGCACCTGGAAGCGCAGGGATTTAAAGCCGTCCCCGGCGACGCGGTGGGCGCTGTTGCTTCCAAGGACTTCGTCCGGAACGACTCCGAGACGGTCAACATCGCCGCCGTCGAAGCGGCCGGTGTCTCCACGTTCACCATCGGCGCCAACGTGGCTGCTGAGTCGGCCAAGTGAGCGTTTCGGAGCAGCTAAGGGTTGAACAGACTGCATTCGTCGCCGCCGTGGCCGGTGAGCTGACAGACTTCCTCACCACGCGGCAATCCCTGATGGCCGCCATATCACCCGATATCGATCCCATTGTGGGTTCCATTTCCAACCTGGTGACCGGAGGCAAAAGGCTCCGTGCGCTGATGTGCTACTGGGGATGGCGCGGCGCGGGCGGCGAGCCGGCGGCCCAGGAAATCGTGACGGCGGGATCGGCCCTGGAGCTTTTCCAGGCAGCTGCCCTGATCCATGACGACATCATTGACCGCTCGGACACACGGCGGGGCGGCCCCAGCGTGCATCGCCGGTTTAGCCAGCTGCACCACGCGCAGGGCTGGGCTCTGGACAGCGAGCGGTTTGGGCAGGCAGCCGCGATCCTCACCGGGGATCTTTGCCTCTCGTTCAGCGAGGAGGCCTTCACGGACATCGGCGCACAGGCGGCTGCCGGCAGCAGGGCACGGCTGATCTTCAACCTCATGCGTGCCGAGGTGATGGCGGGGCAGTATCTTGACATCCTCGAGGAAGTGGCCGGACCTGTCCGGGACCGGGCCGGAGCGGTGACACGGGCACAGTCCATCATCAGGTTCAAGTCCGCCAAATATTCCACTGAGCACCCGCTGGCGCTTGGCGGCGCCTTGGCGGACGCTCCGGACGAGTTGCTCCGGGGCTACTCGGCCTTCGCGTTGCCGCTGGGCGAGGCGTTCCAACTGCGCGACGACGTCCTGGGCGTCTTTGGAGACCCTGTCACCACAGGCAAGCCGGCAGGTGACGATCTCCGCGAAGGCAAGCGGACCGTACTCATTGCCCTCGCGCTGGGCCAGGCATCAAGCGCAGAATCGGCGTTTATCGATGCGAGGTTGGGCAGCCCTGACCTGGGCGACGCCGATGTGGCCGAGATCCGCCGGATCATCGAAGAGTCGGGGGCGCTTCAGGCCACTGAAGTGCTGATCAACGAATTTGGCGCCGCGGCGTATGACGCACTGGAACAGCTGCCGCTGGAAGAACTGCCCAAGACTGCCCTGCGGAAGCTGGCGGAAGCGACGGTCAGCCGCGCATCCTGACGTTGGCGCCCGGCTTGGCCACGTCCGCGGGCCCGGCGCCGTCCGTGCCCTCGGTGCTGCTTACCAGGCCAGGGTCTGGGCCCGGCGCCTGATTTCCGTCTTGCGGCCTTCCCGCAATGCATCAATCGGCCGGCCGCGGAGCGACTCGTCGGGGGTAAACAGCCAGACGATGAGATCCTCGTCGGAATAGCCGGCGTCCGCCAGGACCACAATGGTCCCTTTGAGGCTGTCGACAACCTGGCCGTCCAGGATAAACGCGGCCGGAACTGAACGTATCCGGCGCTCCCCGACCCGCAGGGCCGCCAAAGCGCGTTCATCAATAAGGCCATGGACTCTCGTAATCGAAACGTCCAACAACTGCGCGACATCCGGCAGGGGCAGCCACTCGCCCACAAGGCTTTCTACGTTACTCACGGATCAAGGTTGCCACGGCCGGAGCCCTGCCGCCTAGTCGGGATTGGCCGCCACTGCCGCCAATCGCCCGACACTCCATAAAACTCTTCATTCTGCGTGGGGCGGAATTCTTGTGCTATGCGAACTTTCGTGAGAGATTCACATAGATCACATTTGAAACATCAATAACTTAAGTAACACTAGTATCAATAGTCACATCGCATCTCCCGCCCACGGCAGTTGAAGAAGAGGATTCTTTCCATGACGACGTCCCGCTCGCCAAAGCAGCCCTCCAGGCAGAGCCTGCCCATGATTGCTGTCACCACAGCAGCGCTTCCTGCGGTTGTCCTGTCGTCGTTGGCCCTCGCCCAGCCTGCTGCCGCAGAGGCCCCTGCCCGCGTTATCCCGGCAACCCTTGCCGCCGCGATGAAGGCCCAGGCCGCCGAACCTAAAGCTGCCCTGATCCCGGAGGCCTCGGTTTCCACTACTATTCCGGCTGCCTTCCAGCCCATGCAGCCGGCGGCTCCCGCGGAATACACCATTGCCCGGGGCGACACCATCAGCGGAATCGCCGGCAAATTCGGGCTGGACACGTACGAGGTCCTTAAGCTCAACAACCTTCAGCCGAACACCATCATCTACCCCGGCCAGAAAATCAAGCTGTCAGGCACGGGTTCCGCCCCCGCCCCGGCTCCTGCGGCCCCTGCCGCGGCCGCTCCGGCCAACGCCGGAGGCAGCTACACCGTAAAGTCCGGCGATACGCTCGGCGCCATCGCGGCCCGGCACAATGTCAGCCTGTCGGACGTTTTCCGCTGGAACGGCCTGAACATGCGCTCCATCATCTACCCCGGCCAGAAGATCACAGTCGGCGCAGGTGCTCCCGCAGCCCCGGCTGCACCGGCTTCGGCCGTGCAGCCTACCTCCGCTCCCGCAGCGCCCGCTCCCGCTCCCGCTCCCGGCGGTTCATACACGATCAAGGCCGGCGACACCCTGTCAGCGATCGCCTCCCGGCACGGCGTCAAGCTCTCGGACATTCTGGCGGCCAACCAGCTGAGCATGACTACTGTCATCTACCCCGGCAACAAGCTGGTCATTCCCGGCGCCTCCCTTCAGCCCGCTTCGTCCACCGCGGCCGCCCCGGCCGCCCCGGTGGCGCCCGCCGCCCCGGTGGCGCCCGCCGCCCCGCTGGTGCCGAGCTCCTTCCTCGGTTTCACCTACCCCGCTGCCGTTGTAAGCTCTGCCAACGAGAACAAAGCCTTGCTGAACGCCTCTCCCGTACCGTCCCGGGCCGAGATGCGCGCAATTGTGGCCGACACGGCACGCCAGATGGGAGTGGACCCCACCCTGGCCCTGGCCTTCGCACACCAGGAGTCCGGCTTTAACCAGCGTGCGGTGTCACCTGCCAACGCGATCGGCACCATGCAGGTCATCCCGTCCTCCGGGCAGTGGGCCTCAGACCTTGTAGGGCGGAAGCTGAACCTGCTGGACCCCTACGACAACGCGACGGCCGGCGTGGCGATCATCAAGCGGCTTATCGCCACCAGCAAGGACCTCGACACGGCAATTGCGGGGTACTACCAGGGCCAGTACTCTGTCAGCAAATACGGCATGTACGACGACACCAAGACCTACGTAGCTGCCATCAAGGCGCACCAGAAGAACTTCGGCTAAAGAGCCACCGCGCCATGATTCCCCGGGCTTGCTGAAGCCGGCCCAACGGGGTAACGATAAGGGTCCGGACCGCACGTCGGTTCGGACCCTTTTCCATGCGGGATTAGGATCGTAGGGTGCAGGAACAAGTGTCAGACCGTCTCGTTGGAACGCTGGTGGACAACCGCTACGCCGTCCGCTCCAAACTCGCGCGCGGAGGCATGTCCACCGTATATCTGGCAACGGATCTTCGGCTGGAACGCGATGTTGCCCTGAAGGTCCTTCATCCCCACCTCGCCACCGACGAGACGTTCCTGGACCGGCTGGGCCGCGAGGCGAAAGCCGCCGCGAAGCTGTCGCACGCCCATGTGGTGGGGGTCCTTGACCAGGGTAACGACGGCCAGACGGCTTATCTGGTCATGGAACACATCAAGGGTCACACCCTCCGGGACGTCATCAGATCCAAAGGTGCGCTGCCTCCCCGCCTGGCCCTTGCCCTGATTGATCCGGTAGTGCAGGGACTGGGCGCAGCCCATGCGGCAGGGCTGATCCACCGGGATGTGAAACCGGAGAACGTCCTGATCGCGGACGACGGCCGGATCAAGATCGGCGACTTTGGACTGGCCCGGGCAGTAACGACGTCCACGAGCACCGGGACGCTGATCGGTACGGTGGGTTACCTCTCCCCCGAGCTTGTGCTGGGAAAGCAGGCTGACACCCGGAGTGATATCTATTCAGTGGGCATCATGCTCTATGAGATGCTGACCGGCCAGCAGCCGTACGACGGCGAGGTCCCCATCCAGGTTGCCTACAAGCACGTGAATGAAACGGTCGGTCCGCCGTCGGCCTTGGTGCCCGGCCTCGCCGCCGAGGTGGATGAACTCGTCCAGTGGTGCACCGCAAACGATCCCGAGAACCGCCCGGTGGACGGCAACGCCCTGCTGCAGGAACTCCGCCACATCCGGACCAACCTCACGGATGCCGAACTGGACCTCAGGCCGCCTGCCGCGACCCCAGAAGGCCAGCAGAACCAAACCGAGATCATCGCCCGCACCAACAACCCCACCGCCGTGATGTCGTCCTTCTCCCGGCCGCAGCCACAGCACCCGCCGCATGCTCCGCATGCCCTGTATCCGCCTGACGCCGACTACCGGCCAGGCGAACAGCTCCGGCCGGAAGCGCACTACAGGCCAGATGCTCAAGACACCGTCCCGGCAGCGATCCCCCTCAGCAAACGCGCCCGCCGCAAGCTCGACAGGGAGGACGAGAAGGCAAGGTCCCGGGCTGCGGCGACCCCGGTCCGGAGTCTAAGGGAGGGGAACCCGCGGCGCCGCGGCGCCCTCTGGGTGATGGTTCTGGTCATCATCGCGTTGCTTGCCACAGGAGCCGGCTGGTTCTTCGGTATGGGCCCCGGGTCGCCGGGCACCATTCCGGCGGTCGCCAACAGGTCAGTGGCCCAGGCCCAGCAACTGCTAAGCGATGCGGGGTTCCAGTCGCGTACCAACGATGTCTTTGACGACGACGTTCCGTCCGGCCTTGTGGTGGGCTCCGACCCGACTGCCGGCACAGAGACCAGGAAGTTCCAGCTCGTGTCCCTGTTTGTTTCCAAGGGGCCGCAATTGTTCGAGCTCCCGAAACTGACCGGCGGAACACTTGACGATGCGAAAAATGCCCTGAACCGGGCTGAAATGGCGCTAGGTACCGTCACTGAACAATTTGATGACGCCGTTGCCGCCGGCGTTGTGTTGGCCCAGGATCCCGCCGCAGGAACCCCGGCCCGCCATGGCACTCCGGTAGCCCTGTCCGTCTCCAAGGGCCCGCAGCCGATCCCCGTTCCGTCAGTCGTCGGGCTGGAGGAGGACGCCGCCGTCAAAACCATCGAGAAGGCCGGGCTGAAGGCCGATGTCGCGAAGGACAAAGTCAACGACAGGCACGTGCCCAAGGGGTCGGTTGCCGTGCAGTCGCCTGCGACCGGCACGCTGACCAAGGGCGGCACGGTGACGCTGACCATTTCAGACGGACCCAAGCTCGTTGAAGTCCCCAGTTTCATCGGGAAACAAGCCAAGGAAGCCGAAGAGGCGCTGCGTGCGCTGGGCTTCGAGGTACGCGTGAACAATATCCTCGGCGGCTTCTTCGGCACGGTACGGGATCAGGACCCGGTGAAGAAAAAGGTGCTTGAAGGCTCCGTCGTGACCCTCACGGTGGTGTAGCCAGCGGACTGCCGGCCACACCCCGCGGACGTCCGTCTCCGACTGGAGCGCTCAGTGCTTGGCCAGTGCTCCGGCCACCAGGAACGCCATTTCCAGGGACTGCATGTGATTCAGGCGCGGATCGCAGACCGACTCGTACTTGTCGAGGAACGACTCCTGGTCCACCGGATCGGCACCGCCCAGGCATTCGGCGACGTCGTCACCGGTCATCTCCACGTGGAGGCCACCCGGAACCGTGCCCAAGGCATGGTGGACTTCGAAGAACCCGCGTACTTCGTCAATGACGTCGTCGAAATTCCGGGTCTTGTAGCCGTTGGGCGAGGTGACGGTGTTGCCGTGCATCGGATCGGTGACCCAGAGGACCTTGGCGCCGGAGGCGGTCACCTTCTCCACAATGGCGGGAAGCTTCTCGCGGATATTGCCCGCGCCCATACGCGTGATGAACGTCAGCCTGCCCGGCTCCCGCTCTGGATCCAGCTTGTCGATGAGGCGGAGGGCGTCGTCGCCGGTTGTCGATGGGCCCAGCTTCACGCCAATGGGGTTTCGGACGCGTGAAAGGAAGTCAACGTGCGCATGGTCAAGCTCGCGCGTACGCTCCCCGATCCAGAGGAAATGCGCCGACGTGTCATACGGGAAACCGGTCCGCGAATCGATGCGGGTCAGTGCGCGCTCGTAGTCCAGCAGCAGGGCCTCGTGGCTGGCGAAGAATTCCACCCGCTTGAGTGCTTCGAAATCAGCCCCGCAGGACGCCATGAACTTGATGGCGCGGTCGATGTCACGGGCCAGGGATTCGTAACGGGCGTGCGCCGGGTTTTCGGTGAAGCCCTTGTTCCATTGGTGGACGGAGCGCAGGTCCGCGAAGCCGCCCTGCGTAAAGGCCCTGATGAGGTTCAGCGTGGAGGCGGACGTGTGGTAGGCCTTGAGCATCCGGGCGGCGTCATGGCCACGGGACTCGGGGGTGAACTCGTAGCCGTTGACAATGTCGCCGCGGTACGCCGGGAGGGTCACGCCGTCGCGGGTCTCGTCGTTGGAAGAGCGGGGCTTGGCGAACTGGCCGGCCATCCGGCCCATCTTGATGACTGGCATCGCTGCGCCATAGGTGAGTACCACTGCCATCTGGAGAATGGTCTTGACCCGGGCGCTGATCTTATCCGCGGTTGCGGCTTCGAAGGTCTCGGCACAGTCGCCACCTTGCAGAAGGAAGGCTTTGCCCTCCGCTGCAGCCGCCAGCCGTTCCCGGAGAACGTCCACTTCGCCGGCGAAAACCAGCGGCGGGAGAACGGAAAGCTCCCCGACAGACGCGTCGAAAACGTCCTTGTCCTGCCAGCTGGGCTGCTGGGAAACGGGAAGGTCACGCCAATCATCGAGGCCAGGATAATTGGCTGCTCCGCTCTGGGCGGTGCTGGACAGCGAAAAGGCAGGTTTTGCAGATAGCTCAGTCACTATCTAAGACTAATGTGCGCGGCTGGCTTCAGGACACCTGACCGTCACGCGTACCGAGAGCGGCGTCACAGTCAGTCCGCTGCCGGGTCTTTACCCTCGGCATCAGTCCCCTCGGCACCGCCCTCAGGATCGGCGCGTTTCGCGGAGGCGCCCCCAGCCCCGGTTGCTGCTGCGCCCGTGAGGCGGAGCTTCACCACTGCAGCGTACTCGTCCACGTACTCCTGTCCGGAGAGCCGCATCAGCTCGAACATGATTTCGTCGGTGACCTTGCGCTGGACCAGCCGGTCCTCCGCCTGGTCTGCGTACTGGCTGAAGTCCAAGGGTGCACCGAAAATCATGCCGATGCGCCGAATGTTCGGCATCCGCTTGCCGATGGGCTGAACCTTGTCCGTGCCGATCATGGCCACGGGAATCACGGGCACCCCAGCCTGCAGGGCCAGCCTGGCGACGCCCACTTTGCCCCGGTAGAGGCGAGCGTCGGGGCTGCGGGTCCCTTCGGGGTAGATGCCCAGCAGTCCCCCGTTTGTCAGGACATCCATGCCGGCGTTGAGCGAAACAGCCGATGCCGCGCCCCCGGACCTGTCCATGGGCAGCTGGTTGGTGAGCCTGAAGAACATGGCCGTCAGCCTGCCTTTGATGCCGGTGCCGGTAAAGTACTCGGACTTGGCCAGGAAAACAACCGGTCTGCGGACCATCAGGGGCATAAAGATGGAGTCGGAGAAAGAAAGGTGGTTTGAGGCGATAATTGCCGCGCCCTGCGCGGGAACATTGTCCAGGCCCTTGACCCAGGGGCGGAAAAGAAGCCGCAGCACCGGCCCCAGGAAGATCCTCTTCATGACCCAATAGAACACGTGACGAACCTCTCCGGAAACCAGCCGGCCGGCCCTTCGTCGGGCCGGGCGGGCACTGCAGTGCAACCCTACTCTAGTGAGATTTGTCGAGAACAATGACACGATGGTGTTATGACAGAAAGCAGCATCGCGCCCCGGCCGGCCGCTTTCAGCTACCCCGGCCACGGACCCAATGCCACCACCGGGATTGCCATCTGCCACGGCTTTACCGGCAGCCCGCTCAGCGTCCTGCCCTGGGCAGAGAACCTCGCCGCCCAGGGATTCGCCGTGTCAGTGCCGCTCCTGCCGGGCCATGGTACGGATTGGCGGCAGCTCGCCCGCTCGAACTGGCGTGACTGGTACGGGACTTTCGAATCTGCGTACCTGCAGCTGAGCGCCCGGACAGAGAAGTGTTTTGTGGCCGGCCTCTCGATGGGCGGCGCCATAGCGCTGCTGACTGCCGCCAGGCATCCCGTGGCTGGCGTCTCCCTGGTGAATCCCGGCCTCAGCTTCTACGACCGCCGCGTGCGGGTCATCGGCGTTCTCAAGTACTTCCAGCGCACCACGCTGCCCCTTCAGGAGGAGCAGCCGACGGCGGACGTCACCAATGACGGCGACTACTCACGGACTCCGTTGGCAGCCGTGCACGAGCTCAAGAAGCTTTTCGGCACAGCCACCCGCGGGCTGCACCAGGTCACCGCCCCGGTGCAGGTATTCAAGTCCCAGTCGGACGTCGTCGTGCCGGCCACCTCACTCCTGATGTTAAGGCAGCGTCTGGGCCCACGGCTGGTGGAGGTAGTGGACCTGCACAACAGCGGTCACGTGGCCACCCTGGATGTTGATGCGCCCGAGATTTTTGCCCGTTCCAGCGACTTCTTCCTTGCCCATGCGCCCGGCACTGCACCGTCAGCCCGAACCGCCGCCACACCTCACACCACCACGGAGACTTCATGACCGGCGTACCGGACCACAGCCCTTTCAGCAGTACCGCCAACGGCGACGGAGCCCGGATCGGGGTGGTCCTCTCACACGGATTCACGGGCAGCCCGCACGGGCTGCGCGCGTGGGCCCAGTCGCTTGCCGACGCCGGCTTCGCGGTACGCATGCCGCTGCTGCCCGGGCACGGCACCAGTTGGCAGGACCTTGCGCGCACGCGCTGGCCGCAGTGGCACGGAGCCCTGGACGACGCCTACCTGGAGCTCGACTCCCACTGCGACCACGTCTTCGTCGCGGGGCTGAGCATGGGCGGTGCCCTGGCCCTGAGAATTGCCGCAACCCGGCCCGTGGCGGGGGTGATCGTGGTAAACCCCGGACTGGTGATTGATGATCCCCGCGCTCCACTGGCCGGCATCCTGAAACTGGTCCTGAAGAGCACCCCGGCCATTGCCAATGACATCCTCAAGCCCGGGATGGACGAGGGCGCCTATCCGCGGACGCCTGTAGCTGCCGCCCACGAGCTGAACAAGATGTTCAAGGACACCGTCCGCCTGCTCCCCCGCATTACCGCACCCACCCGGGTCTTCCGGTCCACCGTGGACCACGTTGTCTCTGACACGAGTGTGGCAGCCCTGCGCCGCGGCCTGACCAACGCTCCATTGACACTGACCACCCTGGAGAACAGCTACCACGTGGCAACACTGGACAACGACGCCGAGGAGATCTTCCAGGGGTCCGCCGACTTCATCCGGGCGGTGGTTGCCGGCACGGCAGCAGCCCAGGTTCAGGAGGGCACCGCCCATGAATAGGCCCGACTCCGGCTCACCGGACCAGAGCGCAAACCAGGACGATGCTGTGTGGCTGGACTTGGTGGCCCGGCTCGAAGAGAAACCTGCCACCCCGGCCGGCACAGCGGACGCCTCCCCGGGGCCCGCCGCCGCGGGCATTGACCCTGAAACTCCTGGTCCGGCCGGCCCGGAGGCCGTGGCCGGGACGGGCAGGTCCGCGACGTTCCGCGACTTTGATCCGCTGGGTCTGGCGGGAACAGCCCCCACCGAACGGTCCGCAGCCGAACGGCAGGCGGCGACGCCGGGCGCCGGTGACGGCGGGCAGGTCGACGCCGGCGAAGGGACCGGCGGTTACGGCCAGGACGGTACCGCCGCCTTCGGCCCGCGTGACTATGGCGTGGAACACGACGCCGGGGACTTCGTTCCGGAAGAGCCGCCAAGCCTAGCCGGGACGGATCCCCTGACCATGCTTGCCTGGCTTGGCGCAATTGGTGCGCCCATTGCCTTGCTGCTGGCCGTCATGTTCTGGCGGTCCGCGCCGCTGCTGGCGATTGTGGGCATGGTGGCGGTGTTCATCCTTGCAGTGGTGTACCTCATCATGAAGCTGCCCCAGGAAAAAGACGAGAACGACGACGGCGCCCGCGTCTAAGGAGCGTCCGTCACCGCATGCGGCTGCTGACGCGGGACAGGTCGGCTGCCCCGATAAGACCCGCGTTGGGTCCGAGCGCTGCCAGTTCGATGCCGGCCGCCGGACGGAAGCCGCGGCCCGTAAGGTTCCGGGCGAAGGCTTTGCGGGCGGGCTCCACCAGCAGGTCACCTGCCGAGCAGAGTCCCCCACCGATCACAAACAGTCCGGGATCCAACGATGCCGCCAGGTTCGCCAGTCCCAGGCCCAGCCATTCGCCCACTTCAACAACGAGTTCGCGGCAGGCCGCGTCACCGGCGAGTGCCAGTTCGGTGACAATCGCCCCGGTGATCTGCTCCGCATCACCGCCGACGGTGGCCAACAGTTCCTGGGCAACCGGAGAATTGGCGCGCGCCAGGATCCTCGCTTCCCGGCCCAGGGCGTTGCCAGAAGCATACTGTTCCCAGCAGCCCCGGTTCCCGCACTCGCAACGCTGCCCGCCGGGCATGATGATCTGGTGGCCGAACTCGCCGGCTACACCAAACCGGCCGCGCTCAACCCGCCCGTCCATCACCATGGCGCCGCCGATACCGGTACCGAGGGTGATGCATACCAGTCGGTCCTCCCCCTGCCCCGCACCAAAGCGCCATTCCGCCCAGGCCGCGGCGTCGGCGTCGTTCGTCAGCAGCACAGGACGCCGCAGGAGTCGCTGAAGGTTTGCCCGCAACGGCTCGTTGCGCCAGGCGAGGTGCGGACTGAAAAGCACGGTTCCGCCGTCCAGATCCATCCAGCCGGCCGCACCGATGCCCACTGACCAGACCCGGTGGCCGGCTCCCAGTTCGTCCACGAGCTCGACGATGACCTGCTCTACCGCACGCGGGTCGCTGCCGGGGGTGGACCGCCGGGCCTCGCTCAGGATCCTTCCGTCGGCGTCCACCACGCCGGCGGCGACCTTGGTGCCGCCGATATCGATGCCGATTGCCAGCCCCTTACGCCCGAGCCGCAGGTGCTCGCGGAACGTTTCCACTTGCCGGGGCCGGGGCCTCAATCCCAGCGGCCGCCGCCGCCAGGGGGCAGGACGTCGGAGCGGAGCGACTGGCTCGCCGGGGGGCGTTACATACATAGTGCTTCATTCTAGGCCGCCCGGGGCGGGCAGAGCCGGAGGCCGGGCCCGTGGCCGCCCCACTCCTCTTTGACTCCTATGTTACTGGCCAGTAGGTTTATTTCTGCACGGCCAAGTTGCAGGGCGTATTAGTCTTTAGGCATACCCTGTGCGGGTCTATGGATATCAAAGGAGCTATAGTGCGCGAATTCAGTGTTCCGCCCCTGGTTGTTGTCCCACCGGAAACCAACATCACCGATCTTGTGCTTCGGCAGGCAGCCAAGCCCAGCAACCCGGCACTCTTCTCGCGGCTGGACTCCGCAGGCACCTGGCGGGACGTCTCCGCCACGGATTTCCTGGCGGACGTCCAAGCCCTTGCAAAGGGCCTGATGGCCAGTGGCGTCGGAGCCGGCGACCGGGTGGGCATCATGTCCCGCACACGCTACGAATGGGCCCTCATCGACTTCGCCATCTGGTTCGCCGGTGCCGTCTCAGTGCCCATCTACGAGACCTCATCGCCGTCGCAGGTTGCCTGGAACCTTGGTGACTCCGGTGCAGTGGCCGCGTTCGGCGAGGCTGCCCACCACGAGGACATCATCCGGCAGGCGGCCACTTCGGAAGGCCTCACCGCCCTCCAGCACGTCTGGCAGCTCGAAGGCGGCGGACTGGACGCCGTCCGCGAGGCCGGCCGGGACGTCAGCGACGCCGACCTTGAGGCCCGCCGCTCATCGGCGCGGCTCAGTGACGTTGCCACACTGATCTACACGTCCGGCACCACCGGTCGGCCCAAGGGCTGCGAGCTGACCCACGGCAACTTCGTTGAGCTGTCCGACAACGCGCTGGCACTGCTTGGCGACGTGGTCAACGAGCAGGCAAAAACCATCATGTTCCTGCCTCTGGCGCACGTCTTTGCCCGCTTCATTTCGGTGCTGGCCGTGGCCGCCGGGGCCACCGTGGCGCACACCCCCGACATCAAGAACCTGCTGGCTGACCTGCAGAGCTATCAGCCCACGTTCATACTGGCCGTGCCGCGCGTCTTCGAAAAAGTGTACAACTCGGCCCTGACAAAGGCAGAGGACGGCGGCAAGGGTGCCATCTTCCACAAGGCCACGGAGACCGCCATCGCGTTCTCCAAAGCCCGCCAGGCCGGGCACGTTGGCCTGGGGCTGAAACTCAAGCACACAGTGTTCGACAAACTCGTTTACGGCAAGCTGCGCGCTGCGATGGGCGGGAACGTGGCCCATGCTGTGTCCGGCGGCGGTCCGCTCGGCGAACGGCTGGGCCACTTCTTCCAGGGCATCGGCCTGCAGATCCTTGAAGGGTATGGCCTGACCGAGACCACCGCCCCGATTTCCGTCAACACGCCGGCCCTGATCAAGATCGGTTCCGTGGGGAAGCCCCTGCCGGGCAACTCCGTCAGGATCGCCGAAGACGGCGAGATCCTGGCCAAGGGCGTCTGTGTGATGCGCGGCTACTACAAGCGCGATGACCTGATGGCGGAGACATTCACCGATGACTGGTTCCGCACCGGCGACATCGGACGGCTCGACGAGAGCGGCTTCCTGTGGATCACCGGCCGCAAGAAGGAAATCATTGTCACGGCCGGCGGTAAGAACGTGGTTCCGGCCCTGCTGGAGGACCAGATCCGGGCGGATGCGCTGGTCTCCCAGGTCCTGGTGGTGGGTGACAACCGGCCGTTCATCGGCGCCCTTGTGACACTGGACCAGGAGGCGCTGCCGGGCTGGCTCCAGCGGCATGGACTGCCGGCCACCACTACGCTCGACGAAGCGGTCGAGAACCCGGTGGTCAAGGCAGCCGTGCAGGACCTGATCACGCATGCCAACGCCTCGGTGTCGCAGGCGGAAGCCATCAAGTCGTTCCGGATCGTCGCATCGGACTTCACGGAAGCTTCCGGCCACCTGACGCCGTCGATGAAGGTGAAGCGGGCCCAGGTGATGAAGGACTTCGAGACAGTCATCGAGGAAATGTACGGCGCGCCGCGCGACTAGCGGATATCCATCCCCAGCAAACAACAGCGCGGGGTCACTTCCCGCCCCTCCGATGCACTCGGACGGGCGGGAAGTGACCCCGCGTTGTTTCTAGGGTCTACTCGACGACCAGGAGGAGGTCCCCGCCCTGGACCTGCTCCACCGCTGAAATGGCGAGCCGCGAGACTTTGCCCGCCGTCGGCGTCGTGATGGAGGCTTCCATCTTCATCGCTTCGATGGTGGCCACCGTGTCACCGGCGTTGACCGTGTCACCGGCCTTGACGGTCACCGTGACGGCACCGGCGAACGGCGCGGCGACGTGGCCCGGCTGGGCCGGGTCTGCCTTCTCGGCAGCCTTGACGTTGCTCACCACGGAGCGGTCACGGACCACAACGGGGCGGGACTGGCCGTTCAGGGTGCACATGACCGTCCGCATGCCCTTTTCGTCGGGCTCGGAAACAGCTTCCAGCGAGGCAATGAGCCGGACACCCTTCTCCAGCTGGATCTCGTGCTCGGCGCCGCGCTGCAGGCCGTAAAGGTAATCGCGGGTGTCGAGGACGGAAATGTTGCCGTACGTCTCCACGCTCTTGAGGTAATCCTTGGTGGGTCCCTCGAAGAGCAGGCGGTTCAGCGTGCTCTGGCGGGTCTTGGAATCACCCTGGAGCGCGGCGCTGTCCTCGGGGCTGAGGTCAACGTCGCGGACCTTGATGCTGCGACCCTGGAGCGCCTTGGTGCGGAAAGGTTCCGGCCATCCTCCGGGCGGGTCGCCAAGTTCGCCGGACAGGAAGCCGATGACGGAGTCCGGGATGTCGTAGTTCTGCGGGTTTTCGTTGAAGTCCGCCGGATCTGCGTTGAGGCCCACGAGGTGCAGGGCGAGGTCGCCCACCACCTTGGACGACGGCGTGACCTTCACCAGGCGGCCCAGGATCCGGTCCGCCGCGGTGTACATGTCCTCGATCGCCTCGAAGCGCTCCCCCAGACCCAGCGCCATGGCCTGCTGGCGCAGGTTTGACAGCTGGCCGCCCGGGATTTCGTGCTGGTAGACGCGGCCGGTGGGGCCCGGCAGGCCTGATTCGAACGGCGCGTAGACGCGGCGCACGGCTTCCCAATACGGTTCAAGGGAGCTGACTGCGTCAAGGCTCAAGCCGGTGTCCCGCGGGGTGTGCGCCAGCGCCGCCACCAGGGCGGAGGCGGACGGCTGGCTGGTGGTCCCGGCCAGCGAAGCGGAGGCAACGTCAACAGCGTCCACGCCGGCGTCAACTGCCGCCAGCAGGGTGGCCAGCTGGCCGCCTGCCGTGTCATGCGTGTGGAGGTGGACCGGGAGGTCGAAGCGTTCGCGCAGTGCGGCCACGAGCTTGGCGGCCGCTGCCGGGCGGAGCAGTCCGGCCATGTCCTTGATGGCCAGGATGTGCGCGCCGGCATCCACAATCCGCTGGGCCAGTTCCAGGTAGTAGTCCAGCGTGTAGAGCTTCTCGTCCGGGTTCAGCATGTCGCCGGTGTAGCAGAGTGCTACCTCGGCGACCGCAGTCCCGGTGGCACGGACGGCGCGGATGGCCGGGGCCATCTGGTTCACGTCGTTGAGGGCATCGAAGATGCGGAAAATGTCGATACCTGTGGCGGCGGCCTCATTGACGAAAGCCACGGTCACTTCTTCCGGGTACGGCGTGTAGCCCACCGTGTTCCGGCCACGCAGCAGCATCTGCAGGCAGACATTGGGCAGCGCCTTCCGCAGGGCGGCCAGGCGGTCCCAGGGGTCCTCGCCGAGGAAGCGCAGGGCCACATCGTAGGTGGCGCCGCCCCAGGCCTCAACGGACAGGAGTTCCGGCAGGAGGGCTGTGACCGCGGGACCGGCTGCGACGAGATCGCGGGTACGCACGCGGGTGGCCAGCAGGGACTGGTGGGCATCACGGAACGTGGTGTCGGTGACGGCCACGGCGGTCTGCGCACGCAGGGCCTTGGCGAAGCCTTCGGGGCCAAGCTCCCGGAGGCGCTGGCGCGATCCCGGCGCTGCCTGCCGGTCCCCAACGGCCGGGAGTTTGGCGGCCGGATCCGAGTGCACTGTCAGCTCGCCGTTGGGCTTGTTGACCGTGACTTCGGCCAGCCAGGTCAGGAGCTTGGTGCCGCGGTCCGCGGAGACCCGGGCCTTCAGCAGCTGGGGACGCTCGTCGATGAAGTTGGTGGCGACGTTGCCGGCAATGAAGTCAGCATCGTCAAGCACGGCCTGGAGGAAGGAAATGTTGGTGGACACACCCCGGATGCGGAACTCCGCGAGAGCCCGGCGTGCGCGGGCCACGGCGGCCGGGTAGTCGCGGCCGCGGCAGCTCAGCTTCACGAGCATGGAGTCGAAGTGGGGACTGATTTCGGCACCCGAGTACACGGTGCCGCCGTCGAGCCTTACACCGGCGCCGCCGGCGGAGCGGTAGCCGGTGATCTTCCCGACGTCGGGCCTGAACCCGTTGGCCGGGTCCTCGGTGGTGATGCGGCACTGCAGCGCTGCGCCCTTAAGCTGGACCGTCTCCTGGGAGAGGCCAAGGTCCGCGAGGGTCTCGCCGGAAGCGATCCGAAGCTGTGCCTGCACCAGGTCAACGTCCGTCACTTCCTCAGTGACGGTGTGTTCGACCTGGATGCGGGGGTTCATTTCGATGAAGACGTGCTGTCCGGCGCGTTCGCCGACGGTGTCCACCAGGAACTCTACGGTTCCGGCGTTGACGTAGTTCAGGGCCTTGGCGAACTTCACCGCGTCACGGTAAAGGGCCTGGCGGATGCCTTCGTCCAGGTTGGGCGCGGGGGCGATCTCGATGACCTTCTGGTGGCGGCGCTGGATGGAGCAGTCACGTTCGAAGAGGTGTATGACGTTGCCCTCGGCGTCGGCCAGGATCTGCACCTCGATGTGGCGCGGGCGGAGCACGGCCTGCTCCAGGAACATGGTGGGGTCACCGAATGCCGCATCGGCTTCGCGCATGGCGGCCTGCAGGGCCTCGGGAAGGGCTTCCCTCGTGTCGACGCGGCGCATGCCACGTCCGCCGCCGCCGGCGACGGCCTTGGCGAAGATGGGGAAACCGATCTCGTCGGCTGCCGCGATCAGCTCATCCATGTCCTTCGAGGGTTCACTCGATTTCAGGACCGGAACACCGGCCTCACGGGCAGCCTTCAGTGCTGCCACCTTGTTTCCGGCCAGCTCAAGCACCTCAGCCGGGGGCCCAACGAAGGTGATGCCGGCTTCCTGGGCTGCGCGGGCGAGATCGGGGTTTTCCGAAAGGAAGCCGTAGCCGGGGTAGATGGCGTCGGCGCCGGATTCCTTGGCGACGCGGACCACTTCGGCAACGTCCAGGTAGGCCCGGACGGGATGCCCCACTTCGCCGATCAGATATGCCTCATCGGCTTTCTGGCGGTGGATCGAGTTTCGGTCCTCATTGGGGAAAACGGCAACGGTCTTGGCGCCCAGCTCGTAGCTGGCGCGGAAGGCCCTGATCGCGATTTCGCCGCGGTTGGCCACCAGAATCTTGGAAAACATAATTCTCCTGCATCATTGCGGGTGTGTCGGTAAGTGGTCACAGTGTCTAAGACCCGCGCTTAGAAATACAAATCATTGTGGCCACAGTCACAGAAACTTCCGTCATGTCCCGCGTGCATCGACGGAGGCTGGCAAACCGGCCACCCATACCATCGCCGTGCCATGCCGCGTCCCCATAAGACGGGATTCACCGGCGCAGCCACATATGATGAGTAAGGCGGCTCGAGCCGCCGGCTTCGGCAGTGCCGGAGCAAACATTACCCCCAACACGGCAGCGGGCGTTAGGTTTTGGTCTCACAAGTGCAAGTAGTCAGCATCAGCAGCCTCAAGGGCGGAGTCGGCAAGACGTCCGTCACCACAGGATTGGCGTCTGCGGCGCTTGCCGCGGGCATCCCCACACTGGTGGTGGACCTCGATCCGCATGCGGACGCGACCACTGCCCTGGGCGTCCAGCCCGGCGACCAGCTGGACATCGGCAGGATGCTCAAGAGCCCCCGCCGGGCCAAGCTCGCGGACAATGTCGCGGGCAGCTCCTGGACGGCTCGGGCGCATACCAACGGATCCGGACCGGCCGTCCTGGACGTAGCCGTGGGTTCGGCGTACACGGGCATCTACGACCGTCCCGACCTTGGCCGCCGGGATCTTCGCAGGCTTTCCGCGGTCTTGGCCGGCGCGGACCGCTACGAGCTGGTCCTCATCGACTGCCCGCCGTCGCTGAACGGGCTGACCCGGATGGCCTGGTCCGCGAGTGACAAAGTAGCCCTCGTGGCCGAGCCGGGACTGTTCTCGGTGGCGGGGACGGAACGGACCATGCGCGCCATCCAGCTGTTCAAGCAGGAATTCGCGCCGAACCTATCCCCCGCAGGGATTGTGGCCAACCGCGTTCGCACCGGCTCCTCCGAACACACGTACCGGCTCGCGGAAATGGAATCGATGTTCGGTGACCTGCTGCTGAGCCCACGCATCCCCGAACAGGCGAACTGGCAGCAGATCCAGGGCGCGGCCCACCCGGTGCACCACTGGCCCGGCGAATCCGCGAAGACATCCGCTGCGTTGTTCGACGCGCTCCTGGTCAACCTTCTGGCGACCGGAAGCGGCCTGCGAAACCGAACCCAGCGTTAGTCCCTGGGCAGCCCCCGCTGCTGCTGCCCAGGGTTCCGAGGACAACAGGAAGAGGCCACCCCCGCCGGGGGTGGCCTCTTCCTGTTGGTGTTGTGCAAGCCTGTTGTCAGCCGATCTTGCGGGAAGCGCGCCGCTTGCTCAGCTCGTCGTCGGGAAAGGACTGTTCGGCGGCGTGTTCGCTCGGCAGGGAAGCCAGGCTGCCTTCGACTTCGCGCCACACCCGGCCCACGGCGATGCCGAAAACGCCTTGGCCACCCTGGACAAGATCGATGACCTCGTCGGCGGAGGTGCATTCGTACACGCTCGCGCCGTCGCTCATGAGCGTGATCTGTGCCAGATCCTCCACGCCGCGTTCGCGCAGGTGTTCCACTGCCGTGCGGATCTGCTGAAGGGAAACACCGGTGTCCAGAAGCCGCTTGACTACCTTGAGGACGAGAATGTCCCGGAAGCCGTAGAGTCGCTGCGAGCCGGAGCCTGCGGCGCCGCGGACCGCGGGCTCAACCAGCCCGGTGCGTGCCCAGTAGTCCAGCTGGCGGTACGTGATGCCGGCCGCCTTGCAGGCCGTGGGGCCGCGGTAGCCGGCGTCCTCGTCCAGAACGGGAAGGTCTTCGGTAAACAGGAGGCCCTGGGCACCGCTCGCGGGCACAGCCACACCAGCCGTTGTGGGCTGCTTCAGCCCGCCTGCTTCGCCTTTGGGACTCACCTGGATCCTCCTTGTCATAAGCTCCCGGGGACCACTGCATCAGCCGGTGCACACATGAAGTCCATGCATGTAATTTCGCGGGGTCGTACTTTTACAGTGTGACTTGCGCGGCTGCTGTAAGCAATGGGAGCTTGATACCTTCGACGTTAGGCCCGCCGTGCCCCAAGGTCAAAGATCTAGGCCGCTTGGCACTGGCGTGTCGGAACTTTCAGGCTCAACTTTAACCTTAACGTGACCTCAGCCGTCGAAGTCCTCGGGCTCCACATCGTCCAGGAACTCACGGAAGCGCCGCAGTTCGCGCTCCTCGTCCACGGTGGGGCCCGGGTCAGTGTCCTCCCCCTCGTCATGCTCGGTAATACGGACTCCGGCTTCATCCATTACCGAGTCGGCACACCAGATGCGGCATTTGGCCCGCAACGCGATCGCGAGGGCGTCCGATGCCCGCGAGCTGACGGTGGTGCCGTTCTCGAACTGGAGCTGGCCATAAAAGATGTTGTCCTCAACGGCCACAATGTTGACGCTGACAACCGAATGGCCCAGGGACTCCACCACGTCCACCAGGAGGTCGTGGGTCATCGGGCGCGGAGGCACTACCCCTTGCTGGGCCAGGGCGATGGCACTTGCCTCTGGAGTCCCGATCCAGATGGGCACGTGCCGTTCGCCGTGAATCTCGCGCAGCAGGACGAGCGGCTGGTTGGACGGCAGTTCGATGCGAACGCCTACGATCTCCACTTCGATCATCAGATGTCCATACGTGAGATACGGTCCTGGACCAGTGCCCGGTGCAGGACCAGGCAGAGGTCGCTGATTTCGCGGGCCGCTTCAGCAGCCCGCGCCTGTGACGCGGAATCGCGCCGGGACGCGAGCGGCGCAACTGCCCGCTCCACCAGCCCGAATTCACGTTCCGCGGCGGCCTGGAACGGCCGCAGGTGGCGGGGTTCAAGGCCGTGGCTCTCCAGCTGCACGCAGGCACGGGCCACTTGGAGGGCGTGCTCGTCGAACTTGCCGTTGCTGTGGCTGATCAGCCCGAAGCTCAGCAGCGATTGGAGTAACGGAATGCTGGCGCCGGACTCGGTCCGCAGCTGTTCCTCGCTGAATTTCCGGCCGCGGTTCTGAAGCTCCACGGCAAGTTCATCCGAAACGATCCGCGGCGAAACCACGACGCCGGGCGGCAGGTTCTCCGGCCGCTCTCCCCTGTCGATCGCATCAAGGTAGTCCTTGATGACCTTCAGTGGAAGGTACTGGTCCCGCTGCAGTGCCAGCACAAAACGGAGACGTTCGACGTCACCGTCCGAGTACTGCCGGTATCCGGCCGGAGTACGGCGCGGATTGATCAGTCCCTTTTCCTCGAGGAACCTGATTTTCGACGCGGTCATTCCTGGAAAGTCGCCGCTGAGTTGCGCGAGGACTTCCCCGATGTTCAAAACTTGGGGCCCCCGGCGTTCCGGTTGTGCCATTGCCACGGGCACGTGTCCCGGGATCAGGCGCGGCCTGCTGCGCGGGCAGGGCTCAGGTAGAAGGTGAGTCGGAACTTGCCGATCTGGACTTCGTTCCCGGACTTTAGCTCAACGCTGTCCACGCGGTCGTGGTTAACGTAGGTGCCGTTGAGGCTGCCGGTATCCACCACTTCAAAGCTCCGCGCTGTACGGCGGAACTCGACGTGGCGCCGGGATACGGTGACGTCATCAAGGAAGATGTCGGCGTCAGGATGCCGGCCAGCCGTGGTGATGTCCGTGTCGAGCAGGAAGCGGGCGCCCGCGTTCGGGCCGCTGTGGGCAACCAGGAGCGCGGAACCGGCGGGCAACGCCTCCACGGATGAACGCTCGTCCATGGACAGCTTGGGGGCGATAGTGGGCTCGTCGGAGACGGGAGTCAGATGGATCGAGGTGGTCTCCGAAGCCCTGGCCGCGCCTGTGGCGTACTCGCCTTCGGCAGGGTCCTGTTTGTGGCCAACCATGGATTCCTCCTCTTTCGCTGCAGCTCTCACGCCTGCAATCAACTTTTGCCCTGACGGATCCGCCTCGCGGATCCGATGCCGGGCCCCGATCCGGCCACTGACGTGCGAAGACGCCCGTTGGCCGGACCGGATGAACCCGTTAGCTTCAGCCTACCTGCTGTTCGTACTCGGATGCACTGAGCAGGGATTCCACAGCGTCCGCTTCTGCCAGCCGGATCTCGATCAGCCAGCCGTCACCGTACGGATCGGAGTTGATCAACGCCGAATCGGTGTCGAGGGATTCGTTGCGTGCCACGACTTCGCCGCTGACCGGAGCATAGATGTCACTGACGCTCTTGGTGGATTCGACCTCGCCCACGACTTCGTTTGCGGTGACTTTGGTGCCGGCTTCCGGCATCTGGGCATAGACAACATCTCCGAGTGCGTCCTGCGCGAAGTCGGTGATGCCCACCCGGACCACGCCGTCGGCGCTCGGTGCGGATACCCACTCGTGCTCGGCGGTGTAGGACAGGTCTTCGGGAATGTTGCTCATCAGAGGCCTTTCATCGGGTCAATCACCAATGTCAACGGGGCCTGGAAAACAAGCCGCCGCTGAAAGTATAGGCACAACTCCACGGGCGTTCGAGGAGGATTCTGACATGATGAGACTCATGAGATCACATGCACAGGAATCGCCCGCGAAAAAGGCGAACTGGGCTGCGCGGATCATCCTCGTTGCGGTGGCGTTGGTGGTCCTCACCATCGCTTACTTTGCCTTGGCGGCCATCCTCCCGGTCTGGTGGGCGAATGTTATCCGCAACCAGGTCCAGGGCAATCTTGGGGCGGGCATCCTGGTGGGGATGTTTTACGGGTTCGTTTTCACGTTCGTCCCCCTCCTCGTGGCCTGGCAGGCCACACGCAAATCCGTGAGCTGGCCCTGGAAGCTGACCATCCTCGTGGCCGCTGTGGCTCTCGCGTCCCCGAACCTGCTGACCGCCGGGATCATGTTCGGCAGCTCGCAGGCCGCCCATAACGGACAGCGGATCCTTGGCACAGAGGCAACCTGGTTCCCGTTGTGGACACAGATCTCAGCCATCGCCGCCGTCGTGATCCTTGTGGTTGGCCTGATCCTGTGGAGGGTCTGGCGGCAGCGCGGCAAAAAGATGAAGGTGCTCAAGAAGGCAGTTGCCGAGCGTTCCCTGGCTGCGAAGGCCGCCAATGACTCCGCGGCCAGCTCACCTGCTCCCGAGGCGCCGGCCGCACCCGACAGCCAGGCTGACCGCAGGTAAAGCCATGCCGGAGCTTCCCGAGGTTGCAGGCCTGGCCGGTTTCCTGGACGAGCACCTGCGCGGAGCGGTGGTGCGGAAAGTCCAGATCGTTTCCTTTGCCGTGCTGAAGACAGCGGATCCGCCGTTCACAGCGTTGGAGAACTGCACCGTCGCCGGCGTGCGGCGGTTTGGGAAGTTTGTCAGCATTGACACAGACGGGCCGTCGTTTGTCTTCCACCTCGCCCGGGCAGGCTGGGTCCGCTTCACGGACTCGCCCACAGACACCCAGCTCCGGATGGGAAAGGGCTACATCGCCGCCCGGCTGGCGTTCACCGGGCCTGACGGTGCCCATGGCATGGATCTCACCGAGGCGGGGACCAAGAAGAGCCTAGCCGTGTACGTGGTGCGCGACCCCCATGATGTGCCGGGCGTCGCGGCGCTGGGCCCGGACCCGTTCAGCGCAGCGTTCGACGCCGACATGCTGGCGGAAATTCTCGGCTCCACGTCCCAGCAGATCAAGGGCGTCCTGCGGAGCCAGAGCGTGATCGCGGGGATCGGGAACGCCTACAGCGACGAGATCCTGCATGCTGCGAGGATCTCCCCCTTTGCCACTGCCAAGTCCTTGGACCGCGGCACGGTGCAGGTGCTTTATGACGCCATCCACAGCGTGCTCGGAACAGCCCTGGCCGAAGCCGAAGGCAAGCCGCCCAGCGAGCTCAAGGACGTCAAACGCAGCCACCTGCGGGTCCATGCCCGCACCGGCGAAGCCTGCCCGGTGTGTGGTGACACAGTCCGGGAGGTGTCTTTCGCGGATACTTCCCTGCAGTACTGTCCCACCTGCCAGACCAAGGGAAAGATCCTGGCGGACCGCAGGACGTCGAAGTTCCTGAAATAGGCCAGGCCGCGAAACATCCGAAAGGACGGCACAAAACAGAAGCGTCCCGGAGAAAATTCTCCGGGACGCTTCTGTTTTGGTCGGGCTGACAGGATTTGAACCTGCGACCCCTTGACCCCCAGTCAAGTGCGCTACCAAGCTGCGCTACAGCCCGTTAGTTCCGCCGTTCTCCGCTGCGTTTACTCCTGATGTTAGCCAGGATTTCAACTCAGCAGTCCGGCCGAACCACCTTGAAAAGCTTACACGATTCCGGAGGGTGCAAGTGACACTTTGCCGCCTGCACGCCGCCGGTGTGTCCTAATTAACGCTTCTTGCCGCGCTTTTCGCGGACACGCATGTTGACCTCGATGGGCGTGCCCTCGAAACCGAACGTCTCACGGAGCCGACGCGTGATGAAGCGGCGGTAGCCCGGGTCCAGGAATCCGGTGGTGAACAGCACAAACTTCGGCGGCCGGCTGGACGCCTGCGTGCCGTACAGGATGCGCGGCTGCTTGCCGCCGCGGACCGGGTGCGGGTGCGCCGCCACAAGCTCGCCGAGGAAGGCGTTGAGCTTGCCGGTGGGAATGCGCCTGTCCCAGTTCTCCAGGGCCAGGTCCAGGGCGGGAACCAGGCGGTCCTTGTGCCAGCCCGTCAGTGCGGAGATGTTGACCCGGGGCGCCCAGGCCACGTGGGCCAGGTCCTGTTCGATTTCGCGTTCCAGGTAGGTGCGGCGTTCGTCGTCGAGCAGGTCCCATTTGTTGAAGGCCAGCACCAAGGCGCGGCCCGACTCGATGGCCAGCTGCAGGATGCGGACGTCCTGTTCGCTGAGGACCTCATCCACCGCGAGAAGAACGACGGCGACCTCCGCCTTTTCGAGCGCGGCCTGCGTCCGGAGGGAGGCGTAATAGTCGGCGCCCTGCGCCATGTGCTGGCGGCGGCGGATGCCTGCCGTGTCCACAAAGCGCCACGTGCGGTCGCCGAGCTCAATGAACTCGTCCACCGGATCACGCGTGGTGCCGGCGGTGTTGTCCACTACTACACGTTCGGATCCTGCCAGCTTGTTCAGCAGTGATGACTTGCCCACGTTCGGGCGGCCGATCAGTGCGATGCGGCGGGGTCCGCCCGAGCGTTCCAGGCCCTCAATGGTGGAGAACTCCGGCAGGGTGTCCATCACGTGGTCCAGGAGGTCGGCCACGCCGCGTCCGTGCAGGGCCGAGACGGGGTATGGCTCGCCAAAGCCGAGGCCCCACAGGGTGGCGGAGTCCGCTTCCTGGGCGAAGTCGTCCACCTTGTTGGCCACCATGATGACCGGCTTCTTGCTGCGGCGGAGCATCTTCATGACGCCCTCGTCCGTGGCGGTGGCGCCCACCGCGGAGTCGACCACGAAGAGCACGGCGTCGGCCATTTCCACGGCCATTTCCGCCTGTTCGGCCACCCGTGCGTGGATGCCGCGGGCATCGTGCTCCCAGCCGCCGGTGTCCACCAACGTAAAGTTGCGCCCGTTCCAGTGTGCCGAGTACATCACCCGGTCCCGCGTCACGCCGGGAGTATCCTCGACCACGGCTTCGCGGCGGCCGAGGATGCGGTTCACAAGGGTGGATTTGCCCACGTTGGGACGGCCGATGATGGCAAGCACGGGATCGAGCTTGACCGGACCGTCGAAGTCCTCGTCGTCGTAGTTCCCGCTCAGCAGGGCGGCGTCTTCCTCGTCAAGCTCGTAGTCGTCCAAGCCGGCGCGGAGTGACGCGGCACGCATCTCCGCTTCGTCGTCGTCGATGGCGGCCAGCCGCTCGGCGACCTGGTCCGTGCCGGTGGGCGTGTATTCGTCTTCGCCGGCGCCGGAGTGGCTGGAGGTTTGAGTCGTATCGCTCATTGCACTTTCCTTAGTGGTCATCTGCCGGCGTCCCGGCTACTGCTGTGAAGTTCGTGCGGAAATCCGCGTGGGGCAAAGGCTGCCCACTGTGTTGGATGGTTTCCTGGACGTGCCCCGCAAGCGCAGCGCGGATTTCCATTCCCGCCCTGTCCATTGAAGCACGGCCCGTTTCGCCGGGGTTTCGGCTGAGGGTCAGTGCGCTGCCGAAGCTGACGTGGAACCGCCGCCCGGGTCTGGGTACTGTGTCGAGGTGTTCGCTGCCCGTCCGGGTGCCGAGGATCGCTACGGGGACCACCGGGGCGCCCGAGTTCAGCGCCAGCCAGGCCACCCCGTTGTTGATGTCTATTGCCTGGCCGCTCCCCCGGGTTCCTTCCGGAAGAATCCCGATGCAGCGGCCGGCGTCGAGCATGTTCTTGCCCAGCAGCAGCGCAGCCCGGTCCCCGGAGCGGTCAACCGGCAGCTGGCCGGAGGCCCGAAGGACCCGACCCAGCAAACCCTTGAACATCTCCTTCTTGACCAGGATGTGCATGGGACGCGGCGACGCGCCGAACATCACCGGCCCGTCCAGGAAACTAATGTGGTTGCCGGCAAAAATCACCGGCCCGCCCGTAGGCACGTTGTCCCGGCCAGTGACGGACGTCCGGTACACCACGTGGTCCAGGAGCCAGCCGACGGGCCGGCTCCAGGTCATGGTCAGGCGGGAGGGACGCCGCACGCTGCGGTCAGTCACGGTTAAGCACCTTCGTGACGATCACGAGCGCCGCGTCCACGGTCTCGGCGAAGTCCAGATCGGAAGAATCCAGGGTGACAACACCGTCGGCAGCCTGGGTGAAGTTCACCACCGTGGAATCCTTGGCGTCACGGTGGGTGACCTGGGCGGCGAGCTGCTCCGCATTCTGCGTGCCGCCCAGCTGGATGCCGCGGCGGCGAAGCCGGGCCTCCTCACTGGCAGTCAGCAGCATGCGGACTTCCGCGCCCGGGGCCACGACCGTAGTGATGTCCCGGCCCTCCACCACGATGCGGCGGTGGTGCTTTTCAATAAGCTCACGCTGCCGGCGGATCAGTTCGGTCCGGGCACCCAGGGTGGTTGCCACCGCACTGACCGCCGACGAAATTGCCGGTTCACGGATGGCGTCCGTAACGTCGACGCCGCCCACGCGGACGTATTCCTCCCGCGGCGTGGTGCTCAGTTCCAGGACCAGGTCCCGGGAGGCCTGCTCCACGGCGGCGGCGTCGCTCAGGTCAATTCCGCTGGTGACGCAGAACCAGGTCAGGGCACGGTACATGGCGCCGGTGTCCAGGTAGGCAAGGTGCAGCCGGCGGGCCACTTCCTTGCTCACGCTGGACTTGCCGGAGCCTGACGGCCCGTCGATGGCAACCACCAGGGGCCTGCCGACGCGCAAGGCCGGAAGGGTGTCAAGAAGTTCTTGTGTCATTACTGCAATACCCGCCATCCGCGGTCGTTGAGTGCTTCGATCAGATGGTCATGCTTGTTCGGCAGCACGGACAGTTCCACCATGCCCACGTTCTGGCCCGAGGAATGGTCCAGCCGAAGGTCCTCCACGTTCACGCCGATCTCACCGATTTCGGTGAGGAGCTGCGCGATCTGTCCCGGCCGGTCATCCACGAGGACCGTCAGCCAGGAGTAGGCCTGCGGCGGGCCACCGTGCTTGCCCGGAATACGGGCCTGCCCGGCATTGCCTTCGCTGATCAGCTGGGCCAGGTCAAGCCTGGCGCCGGGCGCAAGCGGCTCCTCGAGCGTACCGATGAGCCGGTTCAGGTCCTCGCGGACTCCGTACAGGATCTCCACGACCTTCCCCGCGTTGCCGCCCAGGATCTGGACCCACAGCGTGGGATCGCTGGCGGCAATCCGCGTGGTGTCCCGGAGCCCGTTGCCGGCGAGGGACAGCGCATGGAGCGGCGTCCCCTGCAGCCGGCTGGCCAGCAGGGAGGACATGATCTGGGGCAGGTGCGACACCAAGGCGACGGCTTCGTCGTGTTCGTCGGCAGTGAACTGGGAAACCACAGCTCCCAGGTCCGTGGCCAGGGAACGCGCAGTCTGCACGGCAGCCGCGGATGACTCCGGGCCCGGACAAACCACCCACGGCATGGACGTGAAGAGCTCGCCGCGGGCCGCAACCGGCCCGGACTTTTCGCGCCCTGCCATCGGATGCGTGCCCACATAGCGGGCGAGGTCCGCGCCGCGGCCGCCCAACTCCGCCAGGATGGCGGCCTTGACGCTGGCGATGTCAACCACCACGGAATCCGGGTAGTCGGCAAGCGCACGGGACACGACGTCGGCGGTCACATCCGGCGGTGCTGCCACCACCACAAGTTCCGGCGCCTCGTCCCCGAGCTGGTCCAGGGGCTGGCCGGCACCGATGTCGACGGCCACCGCCTGGTTGGTCGGCGACGGGTCAGACAGGAACACGGGCACGCCGCGCCCACGCAGGCCCAGCCCGATGCTGGCACCGAGCAGGCCGGTGCCAATCACCAAGACCGGCCCATTGAGATGCCCCCGCCCGTGGGAGCGAAATGCGGACATGCCTCAGAGTCCTACGGATGCCAGCAGGTGGCCGACTTCCTGCTTGCCAAGGTTGCGGATGCTGCCCTGGCGCTGGTCGCCCAGGCCAATGGGACCCACCTTGACGCGCACCAGCCGCAGGACCGGGAACCCGACGGCGTCGAACAGGCGACGGACAATCCGGTTCTTCCCCGAGTGCAGGATCACTTCGATCAGCACGTGGCCCGGAGTCGAGTCCACCAGCTTGAAGGAGTCAACCGAGGCAAAGCCATCCTCGAGTTCCACACCTTCCCTGAGCTGGGCGCCGACTCCCTGCGGGAACGGGCCGCGGACCTGGACCAGGTAGGTCTTGGGGACCTCGTAGGACGGGTGGGTCAGCCGGTTGGCCAGTTCGCCGTCGTTAGTCAGAAGCAGCAGACCTTCGGTGGCGACGTCCAGCCGGCCCACGTGGAACAGGCGTTCGCCCTGGTGGGTCTTCCGTACAAAATCGCTGATGCAGGGACGGCCATCGGGGTCTTCCATGGTGGACACCACGCCCTTGGGCTTGTTGAAGACCATGTACACGAGGTTTTCATCCAGCTGGATGCGCAAGCCATCAACGTGGATGACCGCTGTCTTGGGGTCCACGCGGACACCAAGCTCAGTGACCACCTGGCCGTCGACCTCTACACGACCTTCGGCGATCATCTCTTCGCAGACGCGGCGCGAAGCCACGCCGGCCTGGGCCATGACCTTCTGCAGGCGGGTGCCGTCGGCGTCGTGCATTTCCGACTGCTGAACGTCACCGCGGGGTCCGCGCTTGCGGGCAGGCTTCCGGACGGGGCCAAGGTTCTGGCCAAACCGTTCGCTGCCGAAGGCGCGTGACGCCGCCGCTCCGGGCCTGCCGGTGCGCGGCTTGGGCTTGAGTGCGCCGGGGGTTCCGGGAGCCTTGTTGGCGCCCGGTTTGCGGGCAGCAGGCTTGCGTGCCGATGTGCTGCCGGCTGGCTTCCATTCGGAGGCACCGCGTCCGGCCTGTGCCGACGCCGGGGCGTCGCCGGGATCCACAAATGGCTCCTCGCGAGGCCTCGGGGCCTTGTACGGCCGGTCGCCGCCGGCGAATCCGGCGTTACGCTTGCCTGCGCCGGCGCGGAATCCGCCGCCCGCCGCGCTGGGGCGGCCGCTGCCGCCCTGTGCAGGGTTCCGGCTTGCGCCGCCCTGCGCCGGATTGCGGCCGGCCGCCGGATTGCGGCTGGCCGCTGGATTGCGGCTGGCGCCGCCCTGTCCGGCATTGCGTTCTGAACTGTTGCGTCCCGAACTGTTACGTGGTGAACCCTGGCGTCCCGCCTGTGTCATGACCCGTCCTTCGTTATTTGGCCGGTTGGTTGTCCAAGAACAACCCTAGCCAGCCATGCAGAAATTATCTGCCCTTATGAATATTCGTGTGTGCACGCGGGATTTCCCGCCTACATTCTGTCTGCGTCGTAGAACTCCGCGATGCCCTCGAGCCCCGGAAGATGGGGTGAGAGCTGGGGCAGTTCCGCTGCGGAGCCGATTCCCATCCGTTCGAGGAAATACGACGTGGTCCGGTAGAGGATGGCTCCCGACTCGGGATCGTGTCCTGAATCTTCGATCAGCCCGCGCTGGGTCAATGTCCGTACGACAGAATCGACATTGACTCCTCGAATTGCAGACACCCTGGCCCTGGAGACAGGCTGGCGATACGCGATGACAGCCAATGTTTCCAAGGCCGCCTGCGTGAGCCTGGCCGTCTGACCCTCAAGCACAAACCGTCCGACGATCTCGGCGAAGTCTGCGCGGGAGTAGATCCGCCAGCCACCGGCGATGTTCCGCAATTCGAAACCCCGGGGGCTGGCGCTGAAACCAGCATCGCTGGCACGGTCCATGTCCGGGGCTTTAACAGTATAGCCGCTATACTCCCGCTGCAGTTCCGCCAGTAACTGCTCGACGACGGCGACGGTCAGGTTAAGCCCGGCCGCCAGCTCAGTAGCGCTGGCCGGTTGGTCCAGGACCATCAGGACCGCCTCGAGTGCAGCCTTGGCACCGCCGGGAAGATCCCGGACGTCCAGGACCGGCTCCGCTCCGGGCTCCGGAAGTTCTTGGCTCACGACAGTTCCTCGTATTCTTCGCTTAGGTTTTCTGTTGACCAGTCCCGGCCATCCACCATCCAGTGCACGGTGAGATCGCCCAGGGGCGACACCTGGTCGAAGGAGACTGCCCTGTCCCGGAACATCTCCAGCAACGCGAGGAACCTGGCCACCACTACGAGCGTGGAATCGGCGTCGGCGATCAACGCGCGGAACGACAGGGGCTTCCCCAGCTGGAGCCGGAGCCCCAGGATCTCCGCCTGTTCCTTCACGCTGACGGTACCGCCATGCAGGTGGGCAAGGCCCACCTCGGTGGGCTGTGGCATCTTGGGCTTCAGGGCGGACTCGGCCAGGCGGGCGAACTGGTCCGGCGAGTGCTTCCACACCAGTTCCGGGAGCATGGCGGCGAAGTGCTCCTCCAGCGCAACCTGGCGCGGAAACCGGCTGGCTTCCTGTTCCAGGGTTCCGGCCATCAGGGCTGCCACCTGTTTGAAGGCCTTGTATTGGAGGAGCCTCGCAAAAAGGAGGTCACGCGCTTCCAGCCGGGCGATGTCCTCATCGTCCTCGACTTCACCGGCGGGCAGGAGCCGTGCCGCCTTGAGGTCCAGGAGGGTGGCGGCGATGACCAGGAATTCGCTGGCTTCATCCAGCGCCCATTCCTCACCGAGCTTCTGGAGCTTCCTGATGTACTTGATGAACTCATCAGTGACGGTGGCAATGGCCACCTCAGTGATGTCCAGCTGGTGCTTGGCGATCAGGCCCAGCAGGAGGTCGAACGGGCCGGTGAAGTTGGCCAGCCGCACCTCAAAGCCGGGTTTGGACTCGGCCACGCGTAATTAGGGTGCGCCGCCGCGCGAAATCAGCTCTTTGGCCAGGCGGCGGTAGGCATCGGCGCCGATATGGCTGCCGGCGTAGCTGGTGATCGGCTCGGCCGCGACGGTGGCGTCCGCGAACTTGATGGAGCGTTTGATGACGGTCTCGAAGACTTTGTCGCCGAAGGCTTCCACCAGGCGGGTGATGACTTCGCGGCTGTGCAGGGTGCGGGCGTCGTACATGGTGGCCAGGACACCATCAACCTGCAGGCCGGGGTTCAGCCTGTCCTGGACCTTGTCGATGGTTTCCACCAGCAGGGCGACCGCACGGAGCGCGAAAAACTCGCAGATCAGCGGGATGATCACGCCGTGGGCGGCGGTCAGGGCGTTGACCGTCAGCAGGCCCAGGGAGGGCTGGCAGTCAATCAGGACGACGTCGTAATCGTCTTCGACTTTTTTCAGCGCCCTGTCCAGGACCTGCTCACGGGCGACTTCATTGACCAGCTGCACTTCTGCGGCGGAGAGGTCGATGTTGGCCGGCAGCAGGTCCACGTTTTCGACGCCGGTCTGGTGGATGGCGTCGCGGATGTCCACCTTGCGGTCCATGAGGACGTTGTAGACCGTCAGGTCCAGTTCGTGCGGGTTGATGCCCAGGCCCGCGGACAGCGCGCCCTGCGGGTCGAAGTCAACCAGCAGCACCCTGCGGCCGTATTCAGCAAGGGCCGCTGCCAGGTTGATGGTGGATGTGGTTTTGCCAACGCCGCCCTTTTGGTTGACCATGGCGATCACGCGCGCGGGACCGTGGGACGACAGCGGGGCGGGTTCCGGAAATTCGCGGTGGGGGCGCCCGGTGGGACCCATCACGGCGTCTTCCAGATCGAGTTCCGTGCCTTCCAGAGTTGCCGAACCCTGTTCGCTGCTCACGTATCTATCCACACTTTCGATGACGGTGATTTTCCTGCCGCTGGAGCTCCAGCGCCGATCCTGCTTTCCACCTAGGCTACAGGCCCCGACACGGTATTCGAGGGAACTTGACTTTGCATGGATTCTGAGCCTTTACCTTCTGGTAGAGGTCGAAGGTTGGCCTCCCGCACGCAGGAACCGCCCGCACAGCCGGGGCTGTGCGGGCGGTCCGCAGCTTGGTCAGGATTCCGTGCCGGTCGCCCCTAGGCGTTGGCCAGGGCCGGTGCCTTGGCGGAATCGGCCACCGGCTCGCCGTGTCCGGCGATCATGGTCTGCTCGTCGAAGGGGGCTCGGCCCGAGAGGACCTCGCCCACCTGCTTGGTGTCGATTTCCTTGACCCAGGTACCGATCAGCACCGTGGCAACCGCATTGCCCGTAAAGTTGGTCAACGCCCGGGCTTCGGACATAAAGCGGTCAATACCAACGATCATGCCCACGCCGCCCAGCAGCTCCGGCTTGTGTGCCTGGAGTCCTGCAGCCAGAGTTGCCAGGCCTGCACCGGTCACGCCGGCTGCGCCCTTGGAGGCAATGATCATGAAGATGAGCAGGGATACCTGAGCACCCAGGTCCAGTGGCGTACCCATGGCATTGGCCACGAACAGCGACGCCATAGTCAGGTAAATTGCGGTGCCGTCCAGGTTGAAGGAGTATCCCGTGGGTACGGTGACGCCAACGACCGGCTTGGACACACCCAAGTGCTCCATCTTGGCGATCAGGCGTGGCAGCGCTGCTTCGGAAGAGGAGGTGGAGAAGATCAGGAGGTATTCGCGGCCCAGGTACTTCATCAGCTTGAAGATATTGACGCCGGTCACCATCTGCAGCAGGCCGCCGAGGATCACCACGATGAAGAGGGCGCAGGTGATGTAGAAGGCGGCCATGAGGGTGAACATGCTCACGATTGCCTGGAAACCGGTAGCTCCGACGACGGCGGCGATGGCACCGAAGGCGCCCACCGGAGCAAGCCACATGATCATGATGAGGATCCTGAACACAACTACCTGGCCGTGGCCGATGGCTTTGAGGACAGGAGCACCCTGCGCGCCCATCTTCTGGAGGGCGAAGCCTACGAGGATGGCGGCGAAGAGTGTGGGCAGAACGGGAATGTCGCCCGGAATAATGCCTAGGAGGAAAGCAACCGTGCTGTCCACTTCGGCCTTTTTATTGGGGTCGTACGCCGCCAGCTTCAAACCCTCACCCGGGTGGATGAGGTTGCCTACCACCAGGCCGATGCCCAGGGCGAACGTGGACATGAGCACAAAGTAGCCCAGGGCCAGGCCGCCCACCTTGCCGACCGTAGCGGCTTTGGCGATGGAGCCGATGCCCAGGACGATGGTGCAGAAAATGATCGGTGCAATCATCATTTTGATGAGCTTGATAAAGCCGTCACCGAGGGGCTTCAGTGATTTGCCGACCTCGGGGAAAAGCAGGCCGACGAGGGCGCCCAGGATCACGGCGGCAATAACGGCAATGTAAAGATAGTGTGATTTGTCCAAGCCCTTGCGCCGCGTCTTCACGGTGCCGAGCGACTCTCCTCGTTGAGAAGCCATGATGTGTCTCCTTATGGATAATCTGGTAGACGCTGCGGCGCATTCTCTGGGCTCATCGCGTCGGTCCGGTGTGATATCCATCATTGGCCACCCCGTGACTTAGCTCACTGTTGCGTTCATATTGGTCATGGGAGGTGCTTGATGTTCCACCGCTGGAGTATCGCCCGCAGGCTGTTCGTGGCGAATCTGCTGATTGTGCTGGCCTTCATTGCGGTGGCGGGCACCGCAACGTTCGTCGATGCCAGGGACCGGAGCTATGAGGAAGCCGGCCGGCGGATGGCCGGTGTTGCTGCCGCCGTCGCCGCTAATCCGCTGGTCCTCCAGGCCGCGGACCGAACGGATCCGTCGGCGTTGCTCCAGCCCTACGCACTGGACGTCATGGCCGGATCCGGAGCGGACTTCCTCACCATCATGGCGCCGGACAGAACGCGGTGGACGCACCCCCGGGACGAGGAGCTGGGCAGGCCGTATATCGGCTCCATCGAGGCGTCGCTGCGTGGCGAAGTGTTCACCGAGGTCACAGCAGGAACGCTGGGGCCGTCGGTGCGGACCGTTGTTCCGGTCAGGGATGCCGCGGGCAACGTCAAGGCGCTGGTTGCCGCCGGGGTCACGGTCCGGACAGTTGACGTTGCACTCTCCGGCCGGCTGCCCGCACTGCTGGTCCTCGGCCTGGCCCTGCTCGGGGGCGGATCCTTGGCGTCCTGGCTGTTGGGCCGCTACCTGCGCCGCGTGACCAGGGGGTGGGGGCCGGAGCAGCTGGCGCAGCTGTTCGCCTACTACGAATCGGTCCTGCATTCGGTGCGTGAGGGGCTGATCCTGATCGACACCAAGGGCCGGGTGGTCATGTACAACGACCAGGCCGCTGAGCTGTTGGGACTGGAACCACGCGATTCGGAAGACGATCCGTCCAGGCCGCCCTCCCTGAAGGACCTCCCGCTGTCCCCCAGCTTGAAGGAACTCTTTGAATCCGGCCGCACGGCCCACGACGAAATCCACCTGACGGGCCCGCGGATCGTGGTGGTGAACCAGGGTCCGGCCGTCGGGCCCGACTCTCCCGGCCTCCGCCGCCCCGCGGTGTTCGGCACCGTGGCCACCATCCGGGACCGGACGGAGATCGAATCCCTGGGCAGTGAACTCGAAACGATGCGGACGCTGTCCGACGCCCTCCGCGCCCAGACCCACGAGCACGCCAACCGGCTGCACACCATGGTTTCCCTGCTGGAACTGGGCCGAACCCGGGAGGCCTTGGAATTCGCCACCAAGGATCTCGAACTGAGCCAGCAACTGACCGACGAGATGGTGAGTTCCGTGGACGAGCCGGTTCTCAGCGCCCTGATCATGGGGAAGGCCGCCGAAGCGAATGAGCGCGGAGTGAAGCTGACGCTCTCCACCGAGGGGTCCGCGTCCGTTGCCGGCCTGGCTGTCCAGGACCTTGTCACCATCCTGGGAAACCTCTTGGACAACGCGATCGACGCCGCCGCGGATGGCGCGGCTCCCAGGACAGTGGAGCTGACCGTGGAGTCCGATGCCGAGGGCCTGGACATCACCGTGGCGGATTCCGGCCCAGGCGTGGACCCCGCCGCCGTGGAGGACATTTTCCGGCACGGCTTCAGCACCAAGGCGTCCGGTCCGTTCGGACGCGGCATTGGCCTGGCCCTCGTCCGCCAGGCCGTGCAGCGCCTGGACGGTACCATGACCATCACAGGCAAGGACGGCGCACGCTTCCATGTCTTCCTGCCGGCCATGGCCGCCGGGACCGACAAAGAGGAGCAGTTCCAGTGACCGATATCCGAGTCCTCGTGGTGGAGGACGAACCGGTGGCGTCGGCCGCGCACTCGGCCTACGTGGGGAGGATGGCAGGGTTCACTGTTGCCGGGACGGCCCCTGACGGCCAGTCTGCGCTCAGGATCCTGACAGATCTGGCGGCAGCCGGCCAGCCGGTGGAACTGGTCCTCCTCGACATGAACCTTCCGGACCTGCATGGCCTGGACATCGCCCGCCGGATGCGTGCGGCAGGAATCCTGGCGGACATCATTGCCATCACCGCGGTCCGGGAAGTGGCGATTGTCCGCAGCGCCGTCGCCATCGGCGTGGTCCAGTACCTGATCAAGCCCTTCACGTTTGCCACGTTCGAAGACAAGCTTTCCAGCTACCGGCTGTTCCGGCAGCAACTGGCTTCCCCGGAGGCCGGTGCCGGCAGGACCGGCGCCTCCCAGAGCGAGGTGGACCAGGCCTTCGCAAGCCTCCGGGCGCCGTCGGAACTGCCCCTGCCCAAGGGCCTCTCAGTCTCCACTCTCGACTCAGTCCAGGCGTACCTGAAACAGCATTCGGAATCTGTTTCAGCTACGGAAGTCATGGCCGCCCTGGGCATGTCCCGCGTGACAGCCAGGCGCTACCTCGAATACCTCGCCGACGCAGGCCGCGTTTCCCGGGCCCCCCGCTACGGCACGCCCGGCCGGCCGGAGAACGAATACGGCTGGAAGCGGCCCTGAGCCTACAGGGTGCGGCTAGGCAGCGGAGATGGCTTCCTTGAGGGCCCCCAGCACCAGAGTCACTGATGCGGCGTTTGCGTTCGGGCCCATCATTCCGATCCGCCAGACGCTGGAAGTGTATTTGCCCGCCCCTGAGCCAATCTCGATGCTGAAGTGCTCCAGCAGATGGCGGCGTACGGCCGCGGAGTCGACGCCGTCCGGGACCTTGACAGTAGTAAGGCTGGGCAGCCGGTGGCCCTCGGCCGCGAACAGCTCAAGTCCCATCTCCTGGATTCCCGCCTGCAACGCGGCCCCTGCCGCGCGGTGGCGCGCCTGAACCGCATCCAGTCCCTCGGCCAGGATTCTTTGCAAGCCCGCCTCGAGACCGGCGATCATGGTGACCGGCGGCGTGTGGTGGTAGGTTCTGCCGCTGCCGCTGGCGGCCCCGACGTAACCGCCCAGCAGACCGACGTCCAGGTACCAGGAGCGGGGATCCTTGATCCTTCGCTCGAAGGCCTCACCCGACATGGTGAAGGGCGACAGCCCTGGCGGCACGCCGAGGCATTTCTGGGTGCCGGCATAGCCGACGTCGATTCCCCAGTCGTCTGCCAGGAGTTCCAGTCCGCCGATGGATGTCACGGCGTCCACAATTAACAGCGCATCACCCTTGTTCTGCCCGAGCGATGCGACGTCGGACAGCACGCCAGTCGACGTTTCGGCGTGGACGGCCGCAATCACCTTCGGCCGCGGGTGGGCCGTCAGCACGCGTTCGACGTCGATGGGCGTGCCCCATTCGTGGTCTACACGAACCACGGTGGCACCGCAGCGGCGGGCCACCTCACACATGCGCTCACCGAAGAGGCCGTTGACGGCAATCACTGCCACATCGCCGTCGTCCACGGTGTTCACAAAAGCCGCTTCCATGCCGCCGGAACCGGTGACGCTCAAGGGCAGCGTGCGGGCATTCTGAGTCCCCCAGACCGTGCGGAGGCCTTCGCAGGTGTTGTCGAGCCGTTCAATGAACACCGGATCCAGGTGCCCGATCACCGGATGCGCCAACGCGGCGGTCACTTCCGGGTAGCAGTTGCTCGGTCCCGGACCGAACAGGAACCGCGAGGTCAAAGCCTGTGGCATTGGAACTCCTTCGTTGGGGGCTCTTGCGCTTGGGGGCCGGTCAGTGCTTCGGTGCGACGGCGATGTGCTCGCCGTCGACGGCCTCGAACGGCGTGTGGCGGTCCATGATCAGCAGGTAGGTGACGGCGGCCAGGATCGCGCCGACGAACCAGGAGAAGCCGGAGATATAGGTGAACGCCGGGACTAGGGCCAGCACCAGCGCGACGATGGCAGCCGGTGTGCCCGCGATGACGGCCTTCCGGTTGACGCCACGGGTGTAGGCATACGCCCCGTCGGGGGAGTCCGAGTACAGATCCGGAATGTTGACCCTGCCCTTACGGACCAGCCAGTAGTCGGCCATGATGACGCCGAACAGTGGTCCCAGGAGGGCGCCCAGGCCGCCGAGGAAATAGACGATGACCACGGGCGAGTTGTACAGGTTCCAGGGCAGGATCACCAGGCCGATCAGTGCGGAGACCATGGCAGCGCGGCGGAAATTCAGCGTCCGCGGGAAGAGGTGGGCCAGCGTGTATATGGGTGCCACGAAGTTGGCCATGAGGTTCACGGCCACCGTCAGGATGATCAGGGCCAGGCAGGCCAGCACCAGCAGGAGCGTATTCGGGATGGCATTGACGACGTCGGTGGGCGACTCGATAACCCTTCCGTCGATCCTGTACTGGGCGCCGGCGAGGACAACGACGATCGCGGCGAAGAAGAGCATGTTGATGGGGATGCCGAAGAAGTTGCCCCGAACCACGGACCGCCCGGACGGTGCGCCCCGGGTGAAGTCGCAGAAGTTCAGTACGAACGTCCCGTAAACGACCACCCACAGCGCGGCCGACTGGAAAATCCGCACCCACATCACCGGGCCTGTCAGCGAGTCGGCGGTGGACCAGGCGATGGTCCCGCCGGCTTCCACCAACATCCAGACGGCCAGCGTGAGCATCGTGACCAGGATGATGGGGCCAGCGAACGCCTCGTACTTGCGGATCATCTCCATGCCGAAGCTCACGATCACCGTCTGCACCGCCCACAGCGAAACGAACGATATCCAGCCCAGCGTCGAGAGCCCGAGAAACGAGTCTGTATCGAGCGGTGCCAGCGACGGCGCGAGGGCCAGGATCAGCACACGGAGCACCACGGAGGCCAGATAGGTTTGGATGCCGAACCAGGCGACGGCCACGGCGCCGCGGATGATGGCGGGGATATTGGAGCCCCGGATGCCGAACGCGATCCTGCTCATGACCGGGAACGGCACGCCGGTCCGCTCGCCCATAAACCCCGAAAGGTTCAGGAGAAGGAACAGCAGGACGGCGCCGAGCAGGAAGGCGAGCATGATCTGCCAGGCGCCCAATCCCAAGGCGAACAATCCGATGGCAAACACGTAATTGCCCAGCGAGTGCACGTCGTTTGCCCAGAGCGTGAAGATGCTGTAGGCATGCCAGGTGCGCCCCTTGCGCGTGGTCGGCGCCAGGTCCTCGTTGTAGAGCCGGGGGCTTACGCCCGCGGGCACCTGGACCCGGGCGGCTGGCTCCCCCCTCACGATTTCCTCGACCGCGGGGTCACCGGTACCCCACGGCTCAGGGTCAATCAGATGCGGATGCCCGTGCTCGTCGTGGGCGCCGGGACCATGGTGATGGGACATGATGCAGACCTCCGTAGGACGGAAACGGCATTGCTGGACATGGCGCCAACTGTAGTCCGCCGGCGCGCAGTCAACGAGCCCCATCTTGTATCGCTGGGCCGTGCTGGACGAGGCGTCGAATGTATTTGTATACACAGATGACCTACTCGTGCCGGTTTACGCCAATCTGCTGGGCTAAATGGCAATTTGTGTATACACTGATCCTGAGCAGCGGATTGAAGGAGGGACCATGCGGGCCAGCGACAAAGCCTACGCAACGCTTCGCGAAGACATTATCGAATGGCGCCTGGCACCCGGGACGGTCCTTGCCGAGGTGGAACAGTCGGAGCGCCTGGGCGTCTCACGCACTCCGGTCCGGGAGGCGCTGAGCCGGCTCAGCGCGGAAGGACTGACGACGGCGGCGGGCGGCCGCGGCGTCGTCGTCACCGACATCTCGCTGGAGGACATCGATGAGATGTTCGAGCTCCGCGAAACACTGGAGGGCAAGGCAGCCGCCCTCGCTGCCGAACGCGGCGAGCGCGCGGTCTTTGAGAAACTCCACGCAGAGCTCCTGCGGGCGCAGGAGCTGATCAGCGACGCCGATCCCGCCCGGCACGAGTACTACGCCCTGGTGGGCCGGTTGGATGAGGCGATCGACGCCGCCATCTCCAACTCCTACCTCGCCCAGGCGATGCGCAGCCTGCGTGTCCATCTGGTCCGGGTCCGCCGCCTCGCCGCCGATGACGCCCCGCGACTGAACGCGGCCGCCGTCGAACACGCGGCCATCGCGGAGGCCATCGCAGCAGGCAACGCCAGGCTCGCCGAGGCAGCCACCACCCTGCACCTGCACCGCAGCCTTTCCCACGTCAAAGCTACCCATTCACAGCACTAAGAAGGAGCACCATGGTTAAGCTCAACCACGTCCGCGTCTACAAGAGCGAAGAGAACCTCCCCCGCGAGGAGCAGCTGGCGCACAAGATCGCCGTGGTCGCCGCCGACGCCGTCGAGGTCACGCCCGAAGTCACCGAGATGGTCATCAACCGTGTCATCGACAACGCCTCCGTGGCCGTCGCCTCCCTTAACCGCGGCCCGATCGTGGCTGCCCGCGCCCAGGCGCTGACCCACGCACCGACCACCAACGGCAAGGGCGCCGGCGTGTTCGGCATCACGGACCGGGTCTCCCCCGAGTGGGCAGCCTGGGCCAACGGCGTGGCTGTCCGCGAGCTCGACTACCACGACACGTTCCTGGCGGCCGACTACTCGCACCCCGGCGACAACATCCCGCCGATTCTCGCTGTGGGCCAGCATGTCGGCGCCAGCGGCAGGGACCTGATCCGCGGCATTGCCACCGGCTACGAGATCCAGGTCAACCTGGTCAAGGCCATCTGCCTGCACAAGCACAAGATCGACCACGTGGCGCACCTCGGCCCGTCCGCCGCCGCCGGTATCGGCACGCTCCTGGGCCTGGACGTCGAGACGATCTTCCAGTCCGTCGGCCAGGCGCTGCACACCACCACCGCCACCCGCCAGTCCCGCAAGGGCGAAATCTCCACGTGGAAAGCCCACGCACCGGCGTTCGCGGGCAAGATGGCGGTGGAAGCCGTGGACCGCTCCATGCGCGGCCAGACCTCCCCCGTGCCGATCTACGAAGGCGAAGACGGCGTGATCGCCTGGATGCTGGACGGCCCGGACGCCTCCTACGACGTCCCCCTGCCCGAGGCCGGCGAAGCCAAGCGCGCCATTATGGACACATACACCAAGGAACACTCCGCGGAATACCAGGCCCAGGCCTGGATCGACCTGGCCCGCAAGCTCCACACCGAGCACCCCGAGGCAACGGACCCGGCCAACGTGGCGTCGGTCCTGATCAAGACCAGCCACCACACGCACTACGTGATCGGTTCCGGCGCCAACGACCCGCAGAAATACAGCCCCACGGCCAGCCGGGAAACCCTGGACCACTCCATCCCATACATCTTCACCGTGGCACTCCAGGACGGCTCCTGGCACCACGTTGACTCCTACAGTCCTGAGCGTGCCGGCCGCGCCGACACCGTGGAGCTGTGGAACAAGGTCAGCACCGTCGAAGACCCCGAGTGGACCCGCCGCTACCACTCGCTGGACATCGCCGAGAAGGCCTTCGGCGGTTCCGTGGAGATCACCCTGAACGACGGCACGGTCATCACCGACCAGATCGCCGTAGCCGACGCCCACCCGCTCGGCGCCCGGCCGTTCGCCCGCCAGCAGTACATCAACAAGTTCCGCACCCTGGCAGCCGGCCTGGTCGCCGAGGCGGAAATCGAGCGTTTCCTCGCGGCCGCCGAAAGCCTCCCGGACCTGGGCCCGGGCGAACTGGACCAGCTGAACATCACCGCCGCTCCGGGTGTCATCGACCTCAGCAACGCACCCGCCGGCCTCTTCTAGGCTCTGCTCACCCACCCCGCACAGGAGAACCAGATGCTGTATTCCAAGACAACCCCGGAACAGAAGCGGATCGCGCTGCGCGACATGCTCGCGTCCGGCACCATCCAACAGTTCCCGGGTGCGTTCAACCCGCTCTCGGCGCGGCTGATCGAGGAAAAGGGCTTCGCCGGTGTCTACGTCTCCGGAGCCGTGCTGGCCAATGACCTTGGCCTGCCGGACATCGGGCTGACCACCCTCACCGAGGTGGCCACGCGTGCCGGGCAGATCGCCCGCATGACCGACCTGCCCACGCTGGTGGACGCGGACACCGGCTTCGGCGAGCCCATGAACGTGGCCCGCAGCATCCAGGAACTGGAGAACGCCGGCCTGGCCGGCTGCCACATCGAGGACCAGTTCAACCCCAAGCGCTGCGGGCACCTCGACGGCAAGAACGTTGTGGACCAGGACACGGCCACCAAGCGCATCCGTGCCGCGGCCGACGCCCGCCGCGATCCGAACTTCCTCATCATGGCCCGGACCGATATCCGCGCCGTGGAGGGAATCGAAGCCGCCAAGGACCGGGCACGGGCCCTCGTGGAAGCCGGTGCTGACGCCATCTTCCCGGAGGCAATGAAGGACCTGTCCGAGTTCCAGGCCATCCGCGACGCCGTGGACGTACCGATCCTGGCCAACATGACCGAGTTCGGCAAGAGCGATCTGTTCACCGTGGACCAACTGCAGGGTGTGGGCGTCAACATGGTCATTTATCCGGTGACGCTGCTGCGCATTGCCATGGGCGCAGCAGAGCGTACTCTGGAATCGATCAAGGCAACAGGGTCGCAGGAAGCACAGGTGGAGAACATGCTCACCCGTGCGCGGCTTTATGACCTTGTGGACTATGAGGCCTACAACCACTTCGATACCGGCGTTTTCAACTTCCAAATTCCCGGCGTCCGCTAGGACCCGGGAGCTATCAAGGAGACTGCAAGCACTCCGGCACATCCGGGCTTGCCCAATGAACGAAGGAGGACAGCATGGAAGCTGTTGATATCAAGAAGGGCCTGGCCGGCGTCGTGGTGGACTACACCGCGGTTTCGAAGGTCAACCCGGACACCAATTCGCTGCTGTACCGCGGCTATCCCGTCCAGGAGCTCGCCGCCAAATGCAGCTTCGAGGAAGTGGCCTTCCTCTTGTGGAACGGCGAACTGCCCACCCCTGAAGAGCTGTCCGCGTTCTCTGCCCGCGAGCGCGCCGGCCGCGCCCTTGATCCTGTGGTGAAGAAGATCGTCGACACGATTCCCACGACCGCCCACCCGATGGATGTCTGCCGGACCGCAGCATCCGTCATGGGCGCCCGGCACCCCCTGGCCGAGGACTCCTCGCCCGAGGCCAACATGGCCAAGGCCGTGGACCTCTTCGCCGCCATGCCCGCGGTGGTCGCCTACGACCAGCGACGCCGGCGCGGCCAGGAAGTCGTGGAGCCCCGGGATGACCTGGGCTACTCGGAAAACTTCCTGTGGATGGCGTTCGGCGAAGACCAGGTCCCGGAGGTCGTGGAGGCCTTCAACGTCTCGATGATCCTGTACGCCGAGCACTCCTTCAACGCCTCCACTTTCACCGCCCGCGTGATCACCTCCAGCCTGTCCGACCTCCACTCGGCAGTAACGGGGGCAATCGGCGCACTCAAGGGCCCGCTGCATGGCGGCGCCAACGAAGCCGTGATGCACACCTTCGACGAGATCGGCATCCGGCCCGAGGAATCACTGGACGAAGCCGCCGCCCGGGCAAAGGCCTGGATGGAGGACGCCCTGGCCCACAAGAAAAAGGTCATGGGCTTCGGCCACCGCGTCTACAAGCACGGTGACTCCCGCGTCCCTACCATGAAGGCCGCACTGGACAAGATGATCGCCCACTACGGCCGCCCTGAACTGCTGGGGCTGTACAACGGTCTCGAGCAGGCCATGGACGAGGCCAAGGCCATCAAACCGAACCTCGATTACCCGGCCGGCCCCACCTACCACCTGATGGGCTTCGATACAGCCACGTTCACTCCCCTGTTCGTGGCCAGCCGCATCACCGGGTGGACCGCCCACATCATGGAACAGGCAGCCAGCAACTCCCTGATCCGCCCGCTGAGCGAGTACAACGGACCGGACGAACGGCACGTTCCGTAATACCTCTGAACGCACGACGGCGGGCCGGTCACCTTTGCAGGTGGCCGGCCCGCCGTCGGCCGTTCCTCCGAGTTTTTGTCCAGATGATCCATCCAAACCGCCGCCCTAAAACCGCCGATAAGTGGACAAAACAACTCAGAGGGATGAGTAGTCCAGCACCTCGCGGACGGTCTCGTTGTCTTCGTTCAGGACCACTGTCAGGCGCAAGAAGGACCCGGCAAGCGCGAGCGGCAGCCAGTGCGCTGCGTCCTGCCACATCCGGTCCACCGGCAAGGCGCCGACGTCGAACCATTCCGGCCGGATCTCGGCACTTTCGGCCGGCTGCCCGGTCCAATTCGCTGCGACAAAGAGCCGCGAACTCATGTTCCACTCCGGGCGGGCAGGAAAATCGAAGGTCACCACGCCGGCGTCGCGCAGATCCTCCTGCCGGACCACAATCCCGGCTTCCTCGTGGACTTCGCGGCAGGCAGCCTCTGCATCCGTCTCCCCCGGCTCGACATGGCCGCCAAGGCCCACCACCTTGCCGCGGCCGAAGCCGGTCTTCTTCAGGCCGAGCAGGACCTGTGGCACACCGGCGGACTCACGGGTGAGGAAGCACAGGGTGACAGCGGTAAACGTCATGCCCCCAACCCTATAACCTGGCCGCCGGCGTCAGCCCAGCGCCCGGGGGTGGGCTGCTGCGTAGATTTCCCTCAGGGTGTCAGCCGTAACCAGGGTGTAGACCTGCGTTGTGGTAACTGAGGCGTGCCCCAGGAGTTCCTGCACCACGCGGACATCAGCGCCGCCTTCGAGCAGATGCGTCGCGAAGGAGTGCCGCAGTGTGTGCGGGGAAACATCCTTGGTGACGTTGGCTTTGTCCGCGGCCGCCTTCAGGATAGTCCAGGCGCTTTGCCGGCTGATTCTGCCACCGCGGGCGTTCAGGAACAGGGCGGGCGTTCCCTTTCCCTTCGCCGCCAGCAGTGGACGGCCGCGCACCAGGTATGCGTCCACAGCACGCGCCCCATAGGATCCCAGCGGCACCAGCCGTTCCTTGGATCCCTTGCCGAACAGGCGGACCACGGCGGGCCCGGATTCAGCCTCGTGCAGGGCGATGTCGTCAACGTCCAGGCCCACTGCCTCGCTGATCCTCGCCCCGGTGGAATAGAGAAATTCGAGCAGGGCGCGGTCCCTGAGCCCTGTGGCAGTGTCCGTGCCCGCGGCTTCAAGGATCCGGGTGACTTCGTCCACGCTGATGGCCTTGGGCAGCCGTTTGCCCGGCATCGGCGGGTGGACATCGCTGGCGGGGTCCGTCGGTGTGATCCCCTCCAGAGCCCAGAACTTGTGCAGTCCCCGGACGGCCACCACAGTCCTGGCAGCAGACCGGACGCCGAGTGCCGTGCCGCCGTCTGATCCGTCGTTGAGGGCCATCAGGAACCCTGTCACGTGGTGGCGGGTGATCTGGCCCGGGCCCTGGCAGCCCTCCGACGTCACGTAACGGGAATAACGTGCCAGGTCACGGCGGTAGGCGGAGAGTGTGTTGGCTGCCAGGCCGCGTTCCACGCCCATATGTTGCAGATACTCGGTGATGGCACGGTCGATGGCCGTCTGTGGCAGGACGGGCGGCGTCGGGGCTTCCGCCTCAGTGCTCGCCGTCATCAACGCTGGCTGGGGTGCGCAGGCCAGGGTGCATCCGCTGGACGCAATCCGGCAAAGCCGTCAGCTTTCGCCGCCGCGGCGGCCAGGATTCCGACGACGGCGGACGGGTTGTGCAGCCTGCCTTCCAGGACCGCGGCCACGGCGTCGTCCAGGGCGATCCAGTGGAACTCAATCTCGGCCTCCTCATCGGTCCGCTCATGGCGTTCGTGGTGAGGCACGTCCGTGAGGTCCCGGGCGAGGTAGATGCGGATGGCCTCGCTGGAGGAGCCCGGCGAGTTGAAGAAGTCCACCAGGACGTTCCATTCGCCGGCCGCGAGGTCCGCCTCCTCGGCGAGCTCGCGGGCAGCACCCGCCACAAAATCCTCGCCCTCCACATCCAGCAGGCCGGCCGGGATTTCCCAAAGGTCCATGCCCACGGGGTGCCGGTACTGCCTGATCAGCAGAACCTCGCCGGCACCGTTCATGGGCAGGACGGCCACGGCGCCAGGGTGGTCGATGTAGTCCCGGGTCAGGGACTCCCCCGCTTCGCTCAGCTGGAAGCTGTCGCTGACTACATCCCAGATCCGGCCTTCGTAGACCTTCTCCGTAGACAGCAGACGGCGCGGGCTCGGTGCATCCGAAACCTGCCGTGCAGCTTGGGGGGTTTCAGGTGTGCCGGGCATCGCGCCGTCCTCTACGTATTCGGTTTTATTTTGCGGCAACCGTACGCAACGGCTTGGCTGCCGGCGCGTCCTGTGCGTTCTGGTGGTCCAGGGCGGCCTTGATGAGCCCGGCGAAGAGCGGGTGCGGCCGCGTGGGCCGTGAGCTCAGTTCGGGGTGCGCCTGGGTTGCCACGTAGAACGGGTGGACCTCGCGGGGCAGCTCAACGAACTCCACGAGCTTGCCGTCCGGTGACGTTCCCGAGAACACGAGGCCCTCGGCAGCGATCTGGTCGCGGTACTTGTTGTTGACCTCGTAGCGGTGCCGGTGGCGTTCGCTGACCGTGGTCTTGCCGTAGGTTTCCGCGATGACCGAGCCGTCGTCGAGCTTTGCCTCGTACAGGCCCAGGCGCATAGTGCCGCCAAGATCGCCCTTGCCGTCCACGATGTCCAGCTGTTCTTCCATGGTGGCAATCACCGGGTACTTGGAATCCGGTTCGAACTCGGACGAGGAAGCCCCTTCGAGGCCCACCACGTTGCGCGCATATTCGATGACCATGCACTGCAGGCCCAGGCACAGGCCCAGGACCGGCAGCTTGGTTTCGCGGGCGTACTTCAGGGCGCCCAGCTTGCCTTCGAGGCCGCGGATGCCGAAGCCGCCGGGAACGCAGATGGCGTCCACGCCGTCCAGGGACGCCACGGCGCCTTCATGGGTTTCGCACTCATCCGACGGAACCCAGCGGATCTTGACCTTGGTGTCGTTGGCGAAGCCGCCGGCACGCAGGGCCTCGGTCACGGACAAGTAGGCGTCAGGCAGGTCGATGTACTTGCCCACCAGTGCGATTTCCACGTGGTGCTTGGGGTTGTGGACTGCTTCGAGCAGCTTGTCCCAGCTGGTCCAGTCAACGTCCTTGAACGGCAGGTCCAGGGCGCGGACGATGTAGGAATCCAGTCCCTGGGTGTGCAGGGTCTTGGGGATGTCGTAGATGCTGGGGGCATCCGGGCATCCGATGACGGCTTCGATATCGACGTCGCACATGCGGCCGATCTTGGCGCGCATGGGCTCGGGGACTTCGCGGTCCGAGCGGATCACGATTGCCTCGGGCTGGATGCCGATGGAGCGCAGGGCTGCCACGGAGTGCTGCGTCGGTTTGGTCTTCAGTTCCTGCGAGGGTCCGATGTAGGGCACCAGGGAGACGTGGACGAAGAAGACGTTGCCGCGGCCGATGTCCTGGCGGACCTGGCGGGCCGACTCGAGGAACGGCTGCGACTCGATGTCGCCGACAGTGCCGCCGATTTCGGTGATGATGACGTCCGGGGCGTTCTTGCCTTCGGCCGGAAGCCGCATGCGCCGCTTGATCTCATCGGTGATGTGCGGGATGACCTGGACCGTGTCACCGAGGTATTCGCCGCGGCGTTCCTTCGCAATCACCGTGGAGTAGACCTGGCCGGTGGTCACGTTGGCGGAGCCCTCGAGGTTTTCGTCGAGGAACCGCTCGTAGTGTCCGATGTCCAGGTCCGTCTCGGCGCCGTCGTCGGTGACGAAGACCTCGCCGTGCTGGAAGGGGTTCATCGTGCCCGGATCCACGTTCAGATAGGGATCGAGCTTCTGCATAGTTACAGACAGGCCGCGTGCCCGCAGGAGGTGGCCGAGGCTCGAAGCCGTCAGCCCCTTACCGAGCGAGGACGCCACACCACCGGTTACGAAGATGTGTTTGGTCGTCTTGGACGAGCCCGGGAACCGGGAATTTACACGGGAATTTGATCGCTGCACCACGGAATTCGAGCCTATCATCAATTGAGCCTTTCCCCGATCAGGAACTGTCTCCCCAAATGATCCAGTGTGCAGGGCGAGGCGCCCTGCGATCAAGGGGTATCCGCCGTCAGGCCCGCAGCGGCAGCAGTTTTGCGTCGTCCAGCAGCTCCTGGGCGTGCGCCTGGGCCGATTCCGAATCCTCCTGGCCCGCCAGCATCCGGGCGAGTTCCCGCACACGCTCCGGGCCGTCGAGGAGGCGAACATCACTGGACGTGAACCCGGTGGCGGTGCCGCCGTCGGCCCCTCTGACGGATGTCTTGGTGACGGTGATGTGCTGGTCCGCGAAGGCTGCCACCTGCGGCAGGTGCGTGACCACCAGGACCTGCACGTGCTGTGCCAGCATGGCCAGCCGGCGGCCAATCTCGACGGCGGCCCGCCCGCCGACCCCGGCGTCCACCTCATCGAACACAAACGTAGGCACCGGATCCACGGCGGCCAGCACCACCTCGATGGCCAGCATCACGCGGGACAGTTCGCCGCCGGAGGCGCCCTTGCCCAGCGGACGGGCCGGCGCTCCGGAGTGCGGCTGGAGCAGGAACGTGATCTCGTCCGCTCCATGCGGTGTCAGCTGGGCGGACGCCTCACGGGTGATCACCAGGGTGGCGTCGGCCATGGCGAGTGCCTTCAGCTCCGCGCTGACCCGGCCGGACAGGTCCTTGGCAGCCTTGGCCCGGATCTTGCTGACGGCGGCTGCCTGCTTCTGCAGCTCCGCTTCGGTCTTGACCACGTCCGCGTCCAGGGCTTCGATCCGGGTGGAGTCGTCCTGCAGCTCGTCGAAGCGGACGCGGGCCGTTTCCGCCCACACCAGGACTTCGTCAATGCTGGGGGCGTACTTGCGGACCAGCGTGGCCAGGGCGGCCCGCCGGTCCTCGATCTCAGCGAGGCGTTCGGGGCCCTCCGAGTCCAGGCCGGCCTGGTAGCTGGCCAGCTCCGTGGCGATGTCGTTGAGCAGGAACCCCACTTCGGCCAGGCGTGCTGCGGCGGACCCGAGTTCGGCGTCATGCTCGGCCACGTGCTCCAGGGTCCTTTTCGCGACGTCCACGAGGGTGGTGGCGTCGCCCGCGTCACCGTAGTCCTCCGCGATGAGCGCCTGGTGCGCCGTGTTCGCCGCAATCCTCAGCTCTTCCACGTTGGCCAGTTTCACAGCCTCCGCCTTAAGGGATTCGTCCTCCCCCGGCTGCGGATCCACGGTGCTGATCTCGGCCAGGGCGACTTCCAGCGATTCTGCCTCGCGGAGCCTGTCGCGGGCGGCGCTGCGCAGGGTTTCCAGCTCCGCCTGGCTGGCCTTCCAGTGGCCGTAGAGCGCCTGGTAGGAGGCCATCGGGCCCGCCAGTGCATCGCCGGCGAATTTGTCGAGGGCGCCGCGCTGGGCGGCCGCCCCCTTCAGCCTGATCTGGTCCGACTGGCCGTGGACCACCACGAGGGTTTCACCGATCTCCGCCAGGACGCCCACCGGGGCGGCGCGCCCGCCCAGGAAGGCCCGGCTGCGCCCGTCCGCACCGAGGCGGCGCGCGAGAATAAGCTCAGCGCCGCCGTCGAACTCCTCCACGTCGGCACCCGCTTCCACTGCCCGGGCAATCGCCGGATGCCCGGCGTCGAGCTTGAGGACGGCCTCCGCCGTGGCGCTCTTCGCGCCGCTCCGGACCGCGCCGGCGTCGGACCTCGCCCCCAGCAGGAGGCCGACGGCGGTGACCACCATTGTTTTGCCGGCTCCGGTTTCGCCGGTGACGACGCTCAGCCCGGGGCCCAGCGGCAGCGTGGCGTCGGTGATGACGCCCAGATCGCGGATTCTCAGTTCTTCAAGCATGGTTCACTTTGCGGTCGCGGGATCGGTATCGTCCTCCGGCTGGTCGCCGGAGGCAAGCTGGAGCGGCGGCCTGGGCCGCGGCGTCCGGACGATCGGGATGGGTCCGGTGTGGATGGTCTCCGACTGCGGCACGGGGCCGCGCCAGCCGTGAATGGGGAGTTCGAATTTGCGGACCAGACGCGCTGAAAAGGGCGTCTGGTGCGTCCTGGCCAGCCGGACCGGAGTGGCGGACTTGGTCACTTCAACCCGGGCGCCGGGCGGCAGGTCCACGGAGCGCCGGCCGTCGCACCAGAGCACACCCTGGGCACCGGTGCGGGTGAGGACTTCCACGGCCAGCCGGGACCGGGGCGATACCACCAGCGGTTTGGCAAAGAGCGCGTGGGCGCTGATGGGAACAATCACCAGGGCCTCGACCTCCGGCCACACGACGGGCCCGCCGGCGGAAAACGCGTACGCGGTGGAGCCCGTGGGGGTGGCCACGACCACGCCGTCGCAGCCGAAGGAGGTCAGCGGGCGCTCGTCCACTTCGGTCACCACCTCGATCATGCGTTCGCGGTTGGCTTTTTCGATTGCGGCCTCGTTCAGGGCCCAGGTGTGCCAGATCTTCTGGCCGCGGACCCAGACCTGGACGTCGATGGTCATGCGCTCTTCCACCGTGTAGTCCCGTCGGGCAATCCATTCCACCGTTTGGGCAAGGTCCGCCCGCTCGCTCTCGGCCAGGAAGCCGACGTGGCCAAGGTTGACGCCCAGCAAGGGTACGTCCACCTCCCGCACCAGCTCCGCGGCGCGCAGGATAGTGCCGTCACCGCCCAGGACCATCACCAGCTCGACGTCCGGCAGCTGTACGTGGTCGTGCAGGATCTCCACCGGCTGCGTGAGCTGCCCGAAGAATCGTTCCATGTCACGCAGCTCGGACTCCTGCATGACAGGAACAATGCCGGAGTCATGCAGTTGGGCGCAGGCTTCCCAGGCGGCCTTCAGTGACTCCTCGCGGCCAGTGTGGGCAAGGACAAGTACTCGCCTGCTCATCGCGTTCCGCTTTCTAGTGGTTCGGCCAGATTCGGCCAAGCAATCCGTCAATGGCTGCGAGGCGCTCTTCGATCTTAGGCAGTTCTTGGGTCATCCTGCGCTTTATCCACAGGAAGTATTCGACGTTTCCGTCCTGGCCCGGCAGCGGACTGGCCGCCAAGCCGCATAAGTCCAGTCCGGCGTCGAGCGCCGCATTGGCAACTTTTTCCACTGCCATCCGGCGTTCGCGCTCGGAGGTGACGACGCCGGTGCGGCCCAGCCGGTCCTTGCCGATCTCGAACTGGGGCTTCACCATCAGCACCAGGTCGCCGCCGGGCTGCGTGCACAGCGCCAGGGGCAGGACCACCAGGGTGAGCGAGATGAAGGAGAGGTCGGCCACCGTCAGTCCGGCCTGGCCGCCGATGTCCTCCGGCGCCATGTACCGCACGTTCATGCCTTCGTGCACGGCTACGCGGTCATCGGCGCGGAGCTGCGGGACGAGCTGGTCATGGCCGACGTCGACCGCCACCACGTGTGCCGCACCGCGCCGCAGGAGCACCTCGGTGAAGCCGCCGGTGGAAGCGCCGGCGTCCAGGCACCTTTTGCCCGCAACCGTGACGTCCGGGAATACGTCCAGAGCGCCGGCGAGCTTGTGCCCGGCCCGGCTGACGTAGCTGTCCTCTTCCGTGTGCTCGACCGACAGGTCCTTGCCGTCGTCGACCTGGAGGGACGCCTTGGACAGGACCTGCCCGGCCGAGCTCACCTTGCCCTCGGCAATCAAGGAAGCAGCGTGTGTCCGGGACCTGGCCAGGCCGCGGGCGACGAGCGCCTGGTCAAGTCGTGCCATGCTCAAGCTTCTCCTTCGCCGTTTAGGGCCTCTTCGTTCAACGCGTGCAGCAGGGCATCGTGGAGGTCGCCGTAAACAGCCTCATGCTCAGACACGGGCAAGCGTTCGACACCGTCCAGCGCGGCCATTATCGCCGCAATGGTTGGATCGGTGGTTGCCGGCGCCGCCGTGTCCGGCCATTCCGGCGTTGGCTGGGCTGCTTCCGGATGGTGCGGTTCGTTCAGCTCAGTCATTGGACCAGTCTAATGATTGCGCCACTCGAGTTTGGGTCCGGTGGGCAGTGCGGCGTCGGGGACCGCAGTCCACCAGGCGGCGCAGGCGGCCCGCCACGAATCCAGGTCACCTTCGCTGCCGCTGACGTGGATGGTGTCACCGCTGACCCGCGCAGTGGAGGCCCCGCAGCGGTGGGTTCCGTCAGTGTGGTCCAGCGCCGGGTAGGGGCGGTGGAGGTCGCTGAGCTCGCTGATGATGTAGTCCGGGCGCTCCGCAGTGCGTGCGGCCAGTATGGTTTCCCGGGTGTCGACGCCGGTCAGCACCGCCACCGTGGCAAACCCGGCGTTGTTGCCGCCGAGGATGTCGGTGTCCAGACGGTCGCCCACCACCAGCGGGCGGTCCGCCGCGAGCCGTTTGGCGGCTGAATGGAAGAGCGGGGCCTCCGGCTTGCCGGCAACCCGCGGCGTCTGTCCGGTGGCGGCGGCTACTGCAGCCACCAGGGTGCCGTTGCCCGGGGCTATGCCGCGTGCCTGCGGAATTGACATATCGGTGTTGGTAGCGATCCACAGTGCTCCGGCCGACACGACGTACGCCGCCTCGGCAAGATCCTTCCAGCCGATCCCGGGATTGAATCCCTGGACCACGGCCACCGGATCCTCGTCCTGGCTGTAGACAGGCGTCAGTCCCACCAATTCGATTTCCTGCGCCAGAGCGGGGCTGCCGGTGATCAGCACCCGCGCTCCGGGGGCGACGAGTGACGCCAGAAGTTCGGCCGAGGCCTGCGAGGAACTGACCACCTGGTCGTCGTCCGCCGGTGCACCCAGTTCACGGAGATGCGCCGCTACCTGCGCCGGGGTGCGGGAGGCATTGTTGGTGACATACCCCAGGCCAATGCCCAAACCCTCCAGTTGCCGCAGCGAGTCCACGGCGCCGGGGATGGCGTGCTGCCCGGCGTAGACCACGCCGTCCAGGTCCGCCAACAGGGCGTCGAACAGGGAAATCAGTGGAACTTCAGTCATAGCGGGCTAGCTGTCCCGTCCGTCAGAGTGGCCATCGACGCCGTTGCTGCTGTCGTCCGCTTCGCTGTGCTCTTCCCCATCACGCCCGGCTTCACGGTGCTCGGCTTCATTGTGCTCGGCGTCGCCGGCTTCCAGCTCATCTGCTTCGAGGGAATCCTCGTCAGACTCGGCGTCATCGGACTCGAAGAAATCCGCTTCCACGTCGTCGATGTCTGCATCCACGGCGGCTGCCTCAACGGCAGTCTTGTCCGCGGCTGCTTCGGTTCGGGCAGCAGGCGTGGCAGCAGCGGCTTCGGCTCCTGCGGCAGCGCGCTCCAGCAGGCGCCGGCGCTGGGCTTCCTCGCGGGCTTCCTCTTCCTCGTCCCAGCCGAGGTCCACGATGTCGGGTTCCTCATCGACGCCGAGGCCCAGGGCATTTTCAGCCACAACTGCCTGCTTCTGCCATTTTGCCGCCTCATCTTCGCGGCCAACGGCCGACAGGGCGTTGGCGTACGCCCGGAACAGCCGCGGGCTGTAGGAGAACGCCCGGTTAATATCCAGCTGGGCAATTTCAAGTTCTGCTACGGCAGCGTCCAGCTGTCCGAGGTCAGTCCGTGCACCTGCCGCGACGATGGCCAGTTCCACTTTGCCGGGGGCGTCCAGGTCTTTGGCTTCCTCGGACCGCACCACGTCAAGGGCACGGTCAGGCCGGCCGAGTCCGCGTTCGCAGTCTGCCATCACGGGCAGGTGGACGTTTGAACCGCTGATGCGGCGGTAGGTCCGGAATTCGCGCAGTGCTTCGCCGTAGTGTCCTGCCGCATAAGCGGTGAGTCCGACGGCTTCACGGACGGCAGCCAGCCGGCCACCACGCCGGCTCGCGGCGAGGGCATGCTGGAAAGCCAGCTCGGGCTCTTCGTCGATCAGGCGTCCGGCCATTACCAGGTGGCGGGCAACCCACTCGGCGCTCTTGTCTTCCAGGGTCTTGATCTGGTGCTGCGTAGCGCGGTCAAGCTCCTTGCCCGTGACATCCTCATCGATTTCCGGGGAACGTTCGCGGTCCGGGCGGTTGGCGCTGCGAAGATCACGCGCATTGGGTACACGGACCGGGCGGTCTTCCGCACGGTCCCTGCCGAACTGCCGGGGGCCGGAATCACCGCGGTCGAAACTGCGGGGGGCACGGTCCTGGCGGTCACCAAAAGGCTTGCGGTTGTCGCCACCGGAGAACCCACGACGCTCACCGTCACCTTCGCGGCGCGGACGGTCACCGTAGGGCTTGTTGTCACGGTCACCATAGGGTTTACGTTCGCCGCCGCCAAAGCCGCGACGCTCACCGTCACCCTCGCGGCGCGGACGATCACCAAAAGGCTTGTTGTCACGGTCACCGTAGGGTTTACGTTCGCCGCCGCTGAACGGTTTCCGGTCTCCGCTGCCGAAGCTGCGACGCTCGCCATCGCCCTCGCGGCGCGGACGGTCACCAAAAGGCTTGTTGTCACGGTCACCATAGGGTTTACGTTCGCCGCCGCCAAAGCCGCGACGCTCACCGTCACCCTCGCGGCGCGGACGATCACCGAAAGGCTTGTTGTCACGGTCACCGTACGGCTTCCGCTCACCACCGCCGCCGCCTGTGAACGGTTTCCGTTCTCCGCCGCCGGTGAATGGCTTGCGCTCTCCTCCACCGAAGGTCCGACGCTCGCCATCACCTTCGCGGCGCGGACGATCACCAAAAGGCTTACGTTCGCCGGAACCAGGCGTGCGCTTCGGAGCGTCTGGGTTACGGTCTTCGCGGGAACGGAATCCGCGCGGGTCGCCGCCAGAATTGTTGTTGCCGCGGAAAGGACCGCGGTCCTTGCCGCCGCGGTTGCCGCCGTTGTGCTCAGCCATGGGGATTCCTCCTGTTATGAGCCGACCACTGGCGCAATCGCAGCCGCTCGTTCCGTGTTTCGTTATCCTACGCAACCCGAAATCAAGCGCTTCGAAGTCCGTACATCTCAGTCAATTCTAGGCGAGACCCCGCCAACAGATGACATGGATCCGTCTCCAGACCGCCTCCGTGGGAATGTTCACACTCCCCGGCGGACGCTCTCGCACGTTCTGCGGGTTTCCGGCGGACGCTCTCGCAGTTCCTGTGTGTTTGGGCCGTGAGGGGCCGTTAAATGGGAGTGCCCCCCAACCTGGTGGTTGGGGGGCACTCGACCTGTAATGATGTTCCGGCGGTGACCTACTCTCCCACACCCTCCCGGGTGCAGTACCATCGGCGCTGTGGGTCTTAGCTTCCGGGTTCGGAATGGGACCGGGCGTTTCCCCCACGCTA